>NZ_JBEXTV010000081.1:0-30896 GCF_040628835.1 Streptomyces sp. NPDC006134
CCCTCGGGCCCGGTGACACCACCCCCCAGGTCATCCGTTCGACAGGGGGCAACAGTCATGCCGGGCCCGGAGGCCAGCAGCCCTCTTGCAGGACCACGAAGAAGATAATGGGGCATGGATCTTGGTCTCGACTGTCGGCTATGACGCTCGTTTGACGCTCTGGGCGTCCCTATACAGACCGATGAGCCGAGAAAGTGCATCTGACCTGGGCTTTTCTGTGACCCGCCCAGGCCAACGTCTTTCCCATGACGCATCACGTGGAGTGCGTGGCGATTCTGGAGCCCGCTGCAAAGGCGTCGTGACCTGCGGTTTCCTTGGGTCGCTCGGGAAGGGTCAGGTGCGCTCGACCTGCTTCCCGAAGTGCACCACGTGAACCACGGCAGATGCGCCTGCAGGGCGCTGACCTGGCGCTTCGCGAGTCGCACCGAGCGCCGGACGCGCCCTGTCCGGTCCGGGCTCTCCCCGGTGGCGAGTGACCTTGACGCTCGGCCGACGCTCATTCCGACGGCCTGGCAGGGCTCCTTGCGGGGGTGTGCAGCGGGCCGGCGTCCCGCCCATCGCCTTGACCCAGCATGATCGGCACAGTGCCGGCGACCATCACCGCCGTGCCAGGATGGAACTGTCCTGCGAGGCGGTGCCCGCTGCGGGTGGCTCTGCGGTGGCAGCGGGGCCGCACCCAGGACGCGGCCTCACACCCGGCGTTCGAACACTACCCCCGGATCGCCGGGCGCCTCCTCCAGCGGCTGACCGCCCCGGTCCACCACACGGACGTGTGCCGCACGGGCTGGTTCGAGTGCAGTGATGAGGCGCGGGGCGGGGACGTCTGTGCCGAGGCCGTTCGGAAAGAGGAACTCAGTACTTGTTCCCGGGCGGATGGCTCTATTTCTCGGGTAGGCGGAAGCGGTTGATGGCGTCGATGTGCCGGGCGCGCATCTCGTGGTCGCGCACGCCCAGGCCCTCCTCCGGCGCCAGGCAGAGCACGCCGACCTTGCCCTGGTGGAGGTTGCGGTGGACGTCGTACGCCGCCTGGCCGGTCTCCTCCAGGGTGTACGTCTTCGACAGCGTCGGGTGGATCTTGCCCTTGGCGATGAGGCGGTTGGCCTCGTAGGCCTCGCGGTAGTTGGCGAAGTGCGAGCCGATGATCCGCTTCAGCGACATCCACAGGTAGCGGTTGTCGTACTCGTGCATGTAGCCCGAGGTGGAGGCGCAGGTGGTGATGGTGCCGCCCTTGCGGGTGACGTACACGGAGGCGCCGAAGGTCTCACGGCCCGGGTGCTCGAAGACGATGTCGATGTCCTCGCCGCCGGTCAGCTCGCGGATGCGCTTGCCGAAGCGCTTCCACTCCTTGGGGTCCTGGGTGGTCTCGTCCTTCCAGAACCTGTAGCCCTCGGCGGTGCGGTCGATGACGTGCTCGGCGCCCATCTTGCGGCAGATCTCGGCCTTCTCCGGGGAGGAGACGACACAGATCGGGGTGGCGCCGCCGGCCAGGGCGAACTGGGTGGCGTAGGAGCCGAGGCCGCCGGAGGCGCCCCAGATCAGGACGTTGTCGCCCTGCTTCATCGCCGCGCCGTTGCGGGAGACCAGCTGGCGGTAGGCGGTGGAGTTGACCAGGCCGGGGGCGGCGGCCTCCTCCCAGGTGAGGTGCTTGGGCTTGGGCATCAGCTGGTTGGTCTTGACCAGGGCGATCTCGGCGAGGCCGCCGAAGTTGGTCTCGAAGCCCCAGATGCGCTGCTCGGGGTCGAGCATGGTGTCGTCGTGGCCGTCGGGGGACTCCAGCTCGACGGAGAGGCAGTGGGCGACGACCTCGTCGCCGGGCTGCCAGGCGTTGACGCCGGGGCCGGTGCGCAGGACGACGCCGGCCAGGTCGGAGCCGATGATGTGGTACGGCAGGTCGTGGCGCTTGGTCAGCGGGGAGAGCTTGCCGTAGCGCTCCAGGAAGGCGAAGGTCGGCACCGGCTCGAAGATCGACGCCCAGACGGTGTTGTAGTTGACCGAGGAGGCCATGACGGCCACCAGGGCCTCGCCCGGCCCGAGTTCGGGCACCGGGACCTCCTCCACGCGTAATGATTTGCGGGGGTCCTTCTCGGCGGACGGGATGCCCGCGAACATCGTTACGTCCTCGCGGTGCAGCGTCACTGCCCGGTAGTGGTCGGGTAGGGGTATCGCGCTCACTTCGGCGGCGCGGTCCACGCCGTCCGGCGCGGCAGCCGCGAGAGATCGGAGAAAGTCTGTCATGGGGTTCCTCTGAAGACTCGCTGTTCGGCGCAAGGCGTTGCGGAACGGCCGCAGCGCCGGAGCCCGGCAGGTCAGACGGCGCTCATGGAGTCGGTGCGCGTGGTGAGGATCTGGTCGATCAGGCCGTACTCCAGCGCTTCCTGCGCGGTGAGGATCTTGTCGCGCTCGATGTCCCGGCTGATCTCGTCGACCTCACGGGTGGAGTGCTTGGCGAGCATGGTCTCCAGCTGGTCGCGCATACGCATGATCTCGTTGGCCGCGATCTCCAGGTCCGACACCTGGCCCTGGGTGGTGCCGCTGTAGGGCTGGTGGATCAGCACCCGGGCGTGCGGCAGCGCCATCCGCTTGCCGGGCGTACCGGCAGCCAGGAGCACGGCCGCTGCGGACGCCGCCTGGCCGATGCAGACGGTCTGGATGTCCGGCTTGACGTACTGCATCGTGTCGTAAATAGCCGTGAGCGCGGTGAAGGAGCCGCCCGGCGAGTTGATGTACATGGAGATGTCCCGGTCGGGGTCCATCGACTCCAGGCAAATCAGCTGCGCCATGAGGTCGTTGGCCGAGACGTCGTCGATCTGCGCCCCGAGGAAGATCACTCGCTCCTCGAACAGCTTGGCGTAGGGGTCGTACTCGCGGACGCCCTGCGCGGTCCGTTCGGCGAATCGGGGGACGATGTAACGCGCTTCCGGAGTCGGCACGTTCGGCAGGGTGGTCTGCGTGCGCTCAGCGGCCACTCTTCTCTCCTCCTGAGTCGTCGGCACGTGGTTCACCTGGTGTACGCGCCATGTAACGGATTGATGACTCTACCCGAATGCGTTCTACCGGGAGTCTGGGCCAGGCCGTTGTTCGCTCTGGGCCAATCACGTCAACTCCCGTGCCCAGGTGGGTAGATGCGTGCGGTGCGGCGGCGGGCGGCGAGGCCCAGGGCCGCCCGTCGGCGGTCCTTCCAGGCGCCGTCCACGCTCTTTGCACCTCGCGCGCCCGGCGTGCCGGCCGTGTCGCCGTCCGGGGTGCCCGCCGCGTCGAGGTACGCGGCGAACGCGGCCACTGTCGGGTACTGGAAGACGGCGACGACCGGGATGTCCCGGCCCAGCGCCTCGTTGAGCCGGGCACGCACCCGCAGCGCCAGGAACGAGTGCCCGCCCAGGTCGAAGAAGTTGTCGTGCGCACCGACCCGCGCCACGCCCAGCACCTCCTGCCACACGGCGGCCACCCGTTCCTCCGACGGCCCGCGCGGCGGTGCCGTCGGCGCCTCCTGCCGGGGCGCGGGGAGCGGTGCGCGGGCGAGTTCCCGGCGGTCCACCTTGCCGTGCGCGGTCAGCGGCAGCGCCTGCCGCACGACCAGGTGCGCGGGCACCATGTACGACGGCAGCAGCTTCCGCAGATGTCGGCGCAGTTCGTCGGCCGAGGGCCCGGTGCCCGCGTCAGGCACCACGTGGCCGACCAGGGCGGCCCCGTCCGCGCCCTGGTGCAGGGTGACCGCCGCATCGGCGACGGCGGGGTGCGCCCGCAGCGCTGCCTCCACCTCCCCCGGCTCGATCCTGAAACCCCGGATCTTCATCTGGTCGTCGCAGCGGCCGAGGAACTCCAGCGTGCCGTCCGGCAGTCGGCGCACCCGGTCGCCGGTGGCGTACAGCCGGGCTCCGGGGCGGCCGGAGAACGGGTCGGGCACGAAGCGCTCGGCGGTGCGGCGCGGATCATCGAGGTAGCCGCGGGCCACCTGGTCACCACCCAGGTACAGTTCACCGGCAACGCCGACCGGGACCGGGCGCAGCCGGCCGTCCAGAACGTGGGCGTGTACCGCCGCGGTGGGCCGGCCGATGTCCGGTCGTCGTGCGGGCGCCCCGTCGCCGGTGGAAGGGGCCACCGGTCCCGCGGTGGCGACCACGGTGTTCTCCGTAGGCCCGTAGTGGTTGTACAGCCGGTAGGGCGCACCGGGGGCAGGGCGCGCGGTGAGGGCGTCACCGCCGGTGAGCAGGGCGCGCAGCGGCGCGTCGGCCGGGAAGGGCTCGGCGAGGACGGCCTCCGCCAGCGGTGTCGGCAAGAAGCACACCGTGATCCGGTGCTCTGCCAGGAAGCGGGCCAGGCGGGCCGGGTCGGCGCGGGTCGCGTCCGACGGCACGTGCAGCTCCGCTCCCGAGGCCAGGGCGGGCCACATCTCCCAGACCGCCGCGTCGAAGCCGGGACTGGCGACCAGTGTCGAGCGGTCGCCGGGACCGAGGGCGTAGGCGTCGCGGTGCCAGGCGGCCAGGCCGGCCAGCGCCCGGTGCTCGACCGCCACGCCCTTGGGGCGGCCGGTGGAGCCGGAGGTGTGCACCACGTAGGCCAGGGCGCGCGGATCGAGCCGCGGGACCGGCACGCCGGTCACCGGTGCGGGTTCGCCGTCCAGAACGTCCTCCACGCACAGCACGTCGGCGCGGCCCATCGGGAAGCGCGTGCGCAGATCGCGGTCGGTGACCAGCAGCCGCAACCCCGCGTCCTGCCGGATCGCGGTGAGCCGGTCCGGCGGGTACTGCGGGTCCAGCGGCACGTAGGCCGCACCCGTCAGCGTCACCGCCAGCGCGGCGACCACCTGTCCGACGGACCGCTCCAGGCAGACGCCCACCAGCTGCTCCGGCCCGGCGCCCAGCGCGCTCAGCCGCCGGGCGAGCACCTCGGCGTACCCGACGAGCGCCCCATACGTCAGCGACCGCGCCGGGTCGGCCACCGCGAGGGCGCCGGGGGTCTGCCGGGCCCGCCGCACCACCTGCGCGGGCACCGGCTCGCGTGTCGCCTCGCCCTCCGGCAGCACGGGGCCGCGCGCCGCCTCCAGCAGGGCCGCGTGCTCGCCCGGGGCGAGCAGGGGCAGGTCGCTCAGGTGGCGCGCCGGGTCGTCCGCGACGGCGCGCAGTACCGTCAGCCAGTGGCCGGCGAACCGGGCGGCGGTGTCGGCGTCGAACAGCTCGGTGCTGTACTCCACCTCGCCGCGCAGTCCGCCGTCCGCCTCCAGCAGGGTCAGTCCCAGGTCGAACTTGGCGGTGTCACCGGCCATGTCCAAGGCGCGCACCGAGACGTCCGCCATGCGCAGCTCCTGGAACGGCGGCACGTTCTGCAGGGTGAAGGAGCACTGGAACAGCGGGTGCCGACTCGGGTCGCGGCCCTGCTCCAGCCGTTCCACCAGCAGCTCGAACGGCGTGCCCTGGCGTTCGAACGCGTCCAGGGCGGTGGCCGCCGTACGCTCCAGTACGGTGGTGAAGTCCGGGTCGCCGGACAACTCCGCGCGCAGCACCAGGGTGTTGGCGACCAGGCCCGCCAGGCCCTCGAGGTGCGGTGAGGTGCGGCCCGCCACCGGAGTGCCGACCGCGAAGTCGTCCTGTCCGCTCCACCGGTGCAGGACCACCTGGTAGGCGGCCAGCAGCACCATGAACAGCGTCGTCCCGGTCCGTGCCGCCAGCGCTCGCAGCCGCCGGGTCAGCTCCTCGGAGACGGTGAGCGGGTGCCGGGCGCCCGCCCAGCCCTGCACGGCCGGCCGGGGCCGGTCGGTGGGCAGTTCCAGGGCCGGCACCCCGCGCAGCCGCTCCGTCCACCAGTCCAGCTCCGCCCGCGCTTCCTGCCCGGCCAGCCGGTCCCGCTCGGCGAGCGCGTAGGCGGTGTACTGAAGGGCCGGCGGGGCGGGCGCGGCCTCCGGGCGGTCCAGGCGGCGCGCGTCGTACAGGGCGGCGCACTCGCGGACCAGCAGGCTCAGCGTCCAGCCGTCCACCAGGATGTGGTGCAGCGTCAGTACCAGACGGTGCAACTCGGGTTCCAGCCGCAGCAGCCGGGCCCGGACCAACGGGCCGCGGGCCAGGTCCATCGCTTCCTGGGACTGGGCGGCCGCCGCCTCGCGCAGCAGCTGGGCCCGTTCCCCGGGCACGAGCCGCGTGAGGTCCTCGATCATCGGCTGCAACGGGAACGGTTCCCCGACGACCTGCACCGGCTCTCCGTCGCGCTCGGCGTAGGTGGTGCGCAGCGCCTCGTGGCGGCGCACCAGCTCGCTCAGCGCCCAGCCGAGCGCGTCCGCATCGAGCGGACCGCGCAGCTCCAGCACGGCCGGGACCAGATAAGCCGGCGAGCCGGGCCGGTAGCGGTCCAGGAAGTACAGGCGGCGCTGCGCGGACGAGGCGGGCACCGGACCGGCGGGGGCGGGCGCCGCCGGTGCGGCCGGTGCGGCCGGTGCGTCCGCACCGGCCCGCAGTCGGCGCGCCAGCAGCGTGCGCTGGGCCGGCGTCAATGGCGAGCGGGGCGCCGGCGGCGGGGCGGTGGTCACCGCTCGTCCTCCTCGGGCAGGGTCAGGCGCCGGGTGCGGCGCACACCGTCCAGTTCGCGCACCGCCTGGGTGAGCGTGGCGCTGAACACCTCGGTCTCTCCTCGTTCGTGCATGGTGGCCAGTGCGTCCCGCAGTGCCTCCGCCTCACGCAGCAGGCTCTGGGCGGCGCGCAGCGCACCGTAGGTGTGCTGCGCGCGTGCCGGGTTGATCCGGCCGAGCGCGTCGAGGACGGCCAGATAGTGGTCGACGAACGCGCTCTCGGCACTGGTCAGCGGCGGAAGCTGGGGCGGTTTGTCCGTCACGCGGCCGCTCCCGCGCATGCGGGCACGGTCAACCGGGCCAGGACCTCGTCGGCGTGCGAGGCGACGAAGAAGTGCCCGGCGTCCAGCAGCCGGTACGTGAACGCGTCGGCCGCGACCTCTTCCCATGCGGCCACGTGTGCCGGTTCGACCAGCGGGTCCCGGGCCCCGGCGAACGCCAGCAGCGGGCAGCGCACCGGCTGCGGCGGCAGCGTCGGCCGGTAGGCGTCGAACAGGGTCAGGTCGGCCTCCAGCACCGGAAGGATCACATCGAGCAGTTCCTCGTTGCGGAAGACCTCCTCGGGTGTGCCGCCGTAGCCGCGCAGGACCTCCACCAGCTCCGCCCGGCCGTACCCCTCGGGCAGCCGCGGCGGGATCGCCTCCCGGCACTGGGGCGCCGCCGTCGCGCCCACCGCCAGGTACAGCGGCTGCGGCACGCCGAGCGCGGTCAGCTCGGTGTACACCTCGTAGGCGAGCAGGCCGCCCATGCTGTGCCCGTACAGGGCCCACGGCAGGCCGTCGGCGAGCAGCGGCCGCAGGGTCTCGACGACCTCCGCGACGGCGGAGCGCGCCGAACGGTGCGGCGGCTGCCCCATCCGGGACTCGCGGCCCGGCAGCCGCACCGCGCACACCTCGACGTCCTGCGGCAGCCGCGCCAGCCACGGCGCGTACGCCGAGGCGCCGCCCCCGGCGTGGTGCAGGCAGACCAGCCGGTGCCGCGGCCGGCCCGCGGCCGGCCGCAGCAGCACCCGGTCGGGGAAGGGGAGGGCGCCGCCCGCCCGTGCGGTGACCGTCATCCGTCCGCTCCTTCCGCGGCGCCCGCCAGCGCCTCGCGCAGGCTGCGCGGCCGCATGTCCGTCCACAGTTCCTCGATCCGGTCCAGGCAGTACTGGCGCGTGCCGCGCTCGCCCGCCTCCCGCCAGCCGGCCGGCAGCTCCCGGGCGGTCGGCCAGATCGAGTACTGCTCCTCGTCGTTGAGCACGACGGCGTACTCGTCGAAGGGGTCCCGTTCGTCCGTGGTCATCGGTGTTCCTCCTCGTGTGCGTGGGATCGTTCCCGGGTGTGCGTGAGCGGCCGGGGGCCGGCCGCCGTCACCGCTGCTCCTCGGCCAGGGCGCGGATCTCGTCCTCGGACAGGCCCTCCAGCTGCCGGGCCAGCGCCTCCTCCACCAGCAGCGCGCACTTCTCGATCGTGCGGGCCCGCAGCACCTCCCGCAGCGGAACGTCCACCCCGGCGGCCCGGCTGATCCGGGACCCCAGCTGCGTGGCCTTGATGGAGTTGCCGCCCACGGCGAAGAAGTCGTCCACCACCGACGGGTCCGTCACGCCCAGCACCTCGCACCAGATGCCGGCGACGAACTCCTCGGTCTCGGTACGCGGGCGGATCCTGCCGTCGTCCCCGGCGGCCTCCTCCGGCGAGGGCAGGGCGGCCCGGTCCAGCTTGCCGTTGACGGTCAGCGGCATCCGCTGCAGCACGACGACGGCTGCGGGCACCATGTGCTCGGGCAGCAGCTTCTCCAGATGGGTGCGCAGCTCCGTGCCCGCCGCGGCCCCCTGCGCGGCCGCGTCCGGGCGCAGCACCGCGTAGGCCAGCAGCCGCGCGTCGGCGCTGTCCGCGTCCCGGCCGGTCGCGCCCCGCACCACCACCGCGCACTCGGCGACCGAGGGGTGCGCGGCGAGCGCCGCCTCGATCTCGCCCGGCTCGATGCGGAAGCCGCGCAGCTTCACCTGGTCGTCGGCGCGTCCGGCGAAGACCAGGGTGCCGTCCTCCCGCCGGCGCGCCAGGTCGCCGGTGCGGTACATCCGGGCGCCGGGCGGCCCGTACGGGTCGGGCAGGAACGCGGCGGCGGTACGGGCCGGCAGGCCCAGATAGCCGCGGGCGACACCGGGGCCCGCCAGATGCAGTTCCCCGACCGCGCCGACCGGAACCGGGCGCAGCGCCGCGTCCAGCACATAGGCGCGGAAGCCGGGCACGGGAGCGCCGATCGGCGGGGCGCCCGCACCGGGGCGCGCCTCGTGCCACGTTGCCCAGACCGTGGTCTCGGTGGGGCCGTAGGCGTTCACCATGCGCCGCCCCTCGGCCCAGCGGGCGACCAGCGCCTCGGGCAGCGCCTCCCCGGCCGAGACAAGCAGCCGCAGATCCGGCAGCGCGGTCTCGGGCAGCGCGGCCAGCGCGGACGGCGGGATGGTCAGCGCGGTGATCCGGGAGTCGGCCAGCAACCGCGCCAGGCCCGGGCCGGGCAGCACCTCGTCCCGTCCGGCCAGGTGGAGTTCGGCGCCCGCGGCCAGCGCCATCACCATCTCGAAGACGGAGGCGTCGAAGCCGGCGGACGCCCACTGCAGCACCCGGTCCGCACCGCTCAGCCCGAACGTCTCCCGCTGCGCGGCGATCAGCTTCACCAGGCCGCGGTGGGTGAGCAGGGTGCCCTTGGGCGTCCCCGTGGAACCCGAGGTGTAGATGACGTACGCCAGGTGGTCGGCGCGCACGGGAACGTCGGTGAGCGGGTCGGTGCTCTCCCGGCCGATGGCCCGCGCGTGCGCGTCCAGCAGGACCGTGCGCCGGCCCTCGCGCGGCAACCGGTCGCGCAGCGCGCGGTGCGTGATCACCACCGGCGGCGCCGCGTCGCGCAGCATGTGCGCCAGCCGCTGCTGCGGATAGGCCGGGTCCAGCGGCAGATAGGCACCCCCGGCCCGCAACACCGCGAGGAACGCCACCGGCAGGTCCACGCCCCGCTCCAGGCACACCCCCACCGGGACGTCCGGTCCCACACCGAACGTGCGCAGATAGCGGGCCAGCTGGTCGGCCCGCCGCAGCAGCTCCCCGTAGGTCAGCGTCGTACCGCCGTGCACCAGCGCCGTCGCCTCCGGCCGGGAGCGCGCCGCCTCGGCGAGCAGGTCGTGCGCCCGTACGCCGCCGTCGTCGGCCACCGGCGCCTCGCCGCCGGCTTGGGCCCACCGGCGCACCAGCTCCTCCTCCTCGGCGTCGAGCAGCGGCAGGTCGCGCACCGCGCGGTCGGGGTCGACGGCGACGGCCTCCAGGACCGCGCGCAGGCCGCCCAGCAGACGGCGCACCGCGGCGGCACCGTAGCGGTCGCGGTCATAGCCGAGCCGGACCGACAGCTCGGCACCGGGCACCACCATCACCGACAGCGGGTAGTTCGTGCGGTACCGGTAGGTGCCGCCGCGCACCCGCAGCGCGCCGTCGCGGCCGCCCAGCGTCTCGATGCCCGGCACGTTCAGATACGTCATGATCGTGTCGAACAGCGCGGTGCCCGAGGGCAGTTCGCTCCAGGACTGCACGTGCATCAGCGGGCTGTGGTCGTGGGCCCGCCGCTCGCCCTCCTCCCGCTGGAGCCGGGCGCAGCACGCCGCGAACGACTCCCCGGACGCCACCCGCACCCGCACCGGCAACGTGTTGATGAACAGGCCCGCGGTGTGCTCCACGCCGGGCAGCTGCGGCGGCCGGTTCGACACGGTCGTGCCGAACACCACGTCGTCGCGGCCGCTGTGCCGGGCCAGCAGCACCGCCCAGGCCGTCTGCAGCACCGAGTTCAGGGTGAGGTGGTGGCGCCGGGCCAGCGCGGTGAGGGCCTCGGTGGTCTGCCGCGACAGCGTCAGCACCTCCTCCGGGTTCTCCCGCGTGTCCTCGCCGGCCGGAGGCTGTTGCCCGGCCGCCGCGCGCGCGGCGCCGGGCAGCGGCGTCGGCTCGACGAAACCGCGCAGCGCCTGCCGCCAGTACGCCTCCGCGCGGCCCAGGTCCTGCTGGTGCAGCCAGGCCACGTACGCCCGGTAGGGCGGCGCGTCCGGACGGGACACGGCGCCGTCCGCCGCGTAGTCGGTGAACACCTCGTCGAGGACCATCAGCGCCGACCAGGCGTCCAGCAGCAGATGGTGGTAGCGGAAGGCGAAGGTGCGGCGGTCGTCGGCGTGCCGGACCAGGCTCAGCCGGAACAGCGGCGGCCGCTCCAGGTCGAAACCGCGGCGCCGGTCCGCGGCGAGGAACTCCTCCAGCTCGCGCTCGTGCCCACCGGGGCGCCCCCGCCAGTCGTGGTGCTCCACGGGCAGCTCGGCCTCCCGGTGCACCACCTGCACCAGCTCCTCGATGCCCTCCCAGTGGAAGGACGTGCGCAGCGTCTCGTGGCGCTGCGTCGCCCGCCACCACGCCCGCGTGAAGCGCTCCTCGTCGAAGGGACCGTCGAGGGTGTAGACGACCTGGTCGACGTAGAAGGCCGCCTCCGGGTCGACCAGGCTGTGGTACAGCAGTCCCTGCTGCATGAAGGAGAGGCGGTAGACGCCTTCCGTGGACTCGAGTGTCATGACTGTGCCTCTCCGGACTCGGACGTCGTGGTCGTACGGGATCGCTCGCCACCGCCGGCGGCGGCGCGCAGCCGGGCCGCGAGCAGGGGGGAGACGGGCCGGGCGCGTTGCGTTCGCGGGCCGCCGCTCAGCCGGCCCCGCAGCAGCGCCCGGCTCTCCTCGCTCAGCGCCGGGGTCGCCGCGTCCGGCCCGCCCCGCGGGTCCCGGTCGGCAGCGGGAACGGCCTCGGCGCCGTCCCGTCCGGCGCTCAGCAGGCCCCGGACGGTCGGGCTGCGGAAGAAGTCCGATTCCTTCACCGTCAGCCCGCGGCGGCGGGCGCGCGTGGTGATGGTCAGCGCCAGCATCGAGTCGCCGCCCAGGGCGAAGAAGTCGTCCTCGACCCCGACAGGACGGATCCGGAACGCCTCCTCCCACAGCTCGGCCAGCGCCTTCTCGTCGCCGCTCGCCGGAGCCGCGTACGCGCCCAGGCTCTCCGGGCGCGGATGCCAGCTGCCCCGGTTCACGGCGGGCCGCGCCGCCGCGGGCGCGGTGCGCAGCGCCAGCACGTGCGCCGGCACCGGCTCGGCCAGCACCCGGTCCAGCAGGTCCGCGGCCTCCCCCGGAGCCAGGGCGCCCACGCCCTGCTCGGCCAGCCGGTCCAGGTCCTGCCGGTTCAGGTGGGCCGTCATGCCGGTGCCGGCCCACGCGCCCCAGGCGACGGAGGTCACCGGCAACCCCTCGCGGCGCCAGGCGTGCGCGAGCGCGTCCAGCGCGGCGTTGGCGGCGGCGTAACCGCCCTGGCCGAGGGTGCCGTGAGTGGCCGCCGCGGAGGAGAACAGCAGCAGGAAGTCGAGGTCCGCGCCGGCCAGCGCGGCGCGCAGCAGCCGGGCCCCGTCCGTCTTCGGCGCGGCCACCTCGCGCAGCCGGCCCGCGTCCTGCCGCAGCAGGATGCCGTCGTCGAGCACTCCGGCGGCGTGCACCACGCCCCGCAGCGGCGGCCCGTCGGCGCGCAGCGCGGCCAGCGCCGCGCGCAGGGCGTCCAGGTCGCCGACGTCGGCGCGCGGCAGCCGGACGGTGACCCCGGCCGCGCGCAGCGCCGCCACCTCGGCCTCGGCCCGCGCGCCCAGCGGGCCGCGTGCCAGCAGCGCCAGGTGGCGCGCGCCGCGCTCGGCGAGCTGCCGGGCGACGTGCAGTCCGACACCGCCGGTGCCGCCGGTGACCAGGTACAGGGCGTTCGCGCGCAGCCGCGGCGGCCGCGCCCCGGTCGGCGGCAGGTCCTCGGCCCGCGCCACCAGGCGGCGGCCCGCGCGGTGCGCGACCGCCCGGGGCGCCCGGTCACCGGCCGTCAGCTCGGCCGCCAGCAGCCGCAGTTCGGCCGGCCCGGACCCGCCCGCGGGATCCAGGTCGACCAACGACACGGCGACGGGCAGTTCGGCGGCGGCCACCCGGCCCAGGCCCCACACGGCGGCCAGTTCCGCGTCGGCGCCCTGCGCGGGGTCCGTGCACTGGGCGCCGCGCGTGACCAGCCACAGCCGCGGCGCGCCCGCCGCCTGGGCCACGGCCTGCACCAGATGCAGCGCCCCCGCCGCCGGCGGGGTCCCGCCCCCGGCGCCGGTCCACAGCCCGACCACGCCGTCCAGCGGGCCGTCCGCCGCGTCCGCCACCGCGCGGGCGACCTCCTCGGGGCGGCCCAGGTCCACGCCGTCCGCGAGCGCGCGGACGGCGGCGCCTGCCTCCCGCAGCGCCCCGGCCAGGTCCGCGCCCGCCGCGGCGTCCTCGCCGACCACCAGCCAGCGGCCCGCCGCGGGCGCGGTGGCCGCCGCGGCCGGCAGCGCTGGCGCCTCCCGCCAGCGCACGGTCCGCAGCACCGCTTCACCGCCGCTCCCGGTCAGCGCGGCCCGCTCCACCCGGCGCAGCCGGACGCCGGTCATCTCGAGCACCGGCCGCTCCCGCTCGTCGGCCAGCGTCAGGTCGACGACCAGGTCGTCCCCGTCGTCCCCGTCCTCCCGCACCGGCTGCCGGCGCAGGTGCAGCCAGAGCGGGCCCTCGCCCTCCAGTGCGCCGTGGCACACCAGTCGGTCTACCCGGACGGGCACGTGCAGGCCGTCCCCGCCGAGCCGGTCCTCGGGCACCAGCACCATGGAGGCCTGGAAGCAGGTGTCCAGCAGACCGGGGTGCAGGCACTGACCCGACCCGGCGGCCTCGGGCCGGGACAGCTCGGCCAGCGCCTCCCCGGCGCGGTGGTGGATCCGGCGGATCCAGCGGAACGACGGGCCCAGCCCGTACCCGGCCTGGTCCATTCTGGCGTGCAGTTCCTCGCCCGAGGTGAGCTGCTCGCACCGGGCGCGCACGGCGGCCGGCGGCTCCCAGGCGGCGGCGTCCGCGTCCGCTCCCGCCGCGCTTTCCAGGACGCCGGTGGCGTGGCTCGTCCACACCGGCCGCTCCTCGTCGGCGGGCGCCGACACCACCTGGAAGGAACGGCCGTCCGCGTCCGCACCGGGTGCCGCGAGCACGATCTGCACCTCGCGGGCCTGCCCCTCCGCCAGCGCCAGCGCCCGCGGGAACAGCACCTCGTGGGCCCGGTAGGCACCCGGGCCGTACTCCGCCCGCGCCGCGTCCAGCAGCAGCGCCAGATGGGAGGCGCCGGGCACCACGACCGTCCCGTACAGCAGGTGGTCCGGCAGATGCGCGGGGGAGGAGGTGTCGTAGCGGCGGTGGAAGACGGTGTCCCGCACGGCGGGCGAGACCAGCCGCGCCCCCAGGTGCGTGCCGGACTGCACGGCCCGGCCGCCCGGGGCGGCACGCCGGGTGCCACGGGTGTCCCGCCAGTGCCGCCGCCGCTGGAACGGATACGTCGGCAGCACCACCTTGCGCGGCCGTGCCCGCCGTTCCTCCAGCGCCTCCCAGGCGACCTCCGCGCCTCGCGCGTAGAGCCGGCCCAGCACCTGCAGCATCCGGGTCGTCTCCTCGCCCGAGCGCGCCATCGACGCCAGCCAGCGGTCCTCGTCGGCGGCGAGTCCGCCGCGGCGGGCCAGCCCGGTGAGCACCGGCTGCGGGCCCACCTCCACGAAGACGTCGCAGCCGTCCTGCGCCAGGGCCCGCACCGCCTGGTCGAAATGCACCGGCTCGCGCAGATTGCGCAGCCAGTGCCCCGCCTCGGCCGGGGCCGCCGCATCCAGGCGGCCACCGGTCACCGGCGAGTAGAACGGCAGCCGCGCAGGCCGCAGCTCGGCGTCGGCCAGGCGCGGCGCGAACGCCTCCACCGCCGGGTCCATCAGCGGCGAGTGGAAGGCGTGCGACACCTCCAGCCGCCGGGTCCGCACCCCGTCGGCGGCCAGCCGCGCCAGCAGCGCGTCTACGGCCTCGGCCGTCCCCGACACCACCGTCTCCCGGGGGCCGTTGTACGCGGCCACGCACAGCGGGCCCGGCCCGGCGAGGCCAGCCACCGCGGCGTGCACGGACGCGGCGTCCGCGAACACCGCCGCCATCGCCCCGTCACCGGGCAGCGCCGACATCAGCCGGCCGCGCTCGGCGACCAGCAGCGCGGCGGTACGCGCCGGGAGCACCCCCGCCGCGCAGGCCGCCGCGTACTCGCCCAGGCTGTGCCCGAGCACCGCGGCCGGCCGCACCCCCCAGGAACGCCACAGCTCCAAAAGGCCGTACTGCACGGCGAACACCGCCGGCTGGGCGTACGCCGTGTCCTGGAGCAGCGCCGCGTCCCCCGCGTCGCCGGTGCCGAACATCACATCGGTCAGCGGGCGCGCCAGCACCGGCCCGAGCCACTCGGCGCACCGGTCCACGGCGTCCCGGAAGACCGGCTGGTCCCTGTACAGTCCGCGCCCCATGCCGACGTACTGCGAACCCTGCCCGGTGAACAGGAACGCCACCCGCGGTCCCGCGCCGCCCTCGGCCCG
Source organism: Streptomyces sp. NPDC006134 (assembly GCF_040628835.1). Taxonomy (NCBI): domain Bacteria; kingdom Bacillati; phylum Actinomycetota; class Actinomycetes; order Kitasatosporales; family Streptomycetaceae; genus Streptomyces; species Streptomyces sp. NPDC006134. Next base: position 15,026 of record NZ_JBEXTV010000081.1, read on the forward strand.
CCCGGCGGCGACCCGGGCCGGGTCCTGGTGCGCGGCCCAGGCCGACAGCAGCTGCGCCGCCTCGGCGCCGTCGGACGCCACCACGGCGAGCCGGTGGGCGAAGTGGCCCCGGCCGCGCGCGGCGGTGTGCGTCACACCGGCCCACGGCAGGCCGTCTTGGGCGAGCCGGTCGGCGTAGCGGGCGGCGAGCGCGCGCAGCGCCTGCGGGTCCCGCGCCGACAGCGGCAGCAGCCGGGGACGCCGGTCGGCACCGGTCTCCTCGGGCCGCTGCGCGGGCGGCGCCTCGGCGACCACGACGTGCGCGTTGGTGCCGCCGATGCCGAAGGAGCTGATGCCCGCCACCCGGGAGCGCTCGCCCCGGGGCCACGGCGTGCGCGACACCGGCACCCGCACCGCCAGCTGCGCCCACGGGATGTGCGGGCTGGGCCGCTGGAAGTGCAGATGGGCGGGGATCTCGCCGTGCCGCAGCGCCAGCACCACCTTGATCAGCGAGGCGATCCCCGCCGCCGCCTCCAGATGCCCGATGTTCGTCTTCACCGACCCGGCGACCAGCGGCTCACCGGCCGGCCGGCCGGTCGCCAGCACCGCGCCGAACGCCCGCACCTCGATGGGGTCGCCGAGCGGGGTGCCGGTGCCGTGCGCCTCCAGGTAGCCCACCTCGGCGGGCTCGGTGCCGGCGTCGGCCAGCGCGGCGCGCAGCAGCGCCTGCTGGGAGGCGCCGTTGGGCACGGTCAGGCCGGCGCTGGGCCCGTCGTGGTTGACGGCCGAACCGCGGATCACGGCCAGCACCTCGTCGCCCGCCGCGACGGCGTCCGACAGCCGCTTGAGCACGACGGCACCGCAGCCCTCGCCGCGGGCGTAGCCGTCGGCGTCCGCGTCGAAGGTGCGGCAGCGGCCCTGCGGCGACAGCGCCCGTGCCCGCGACAGGAACAGGGTGATCTCGGGCGTCAGCATCAGGTGCACCCCGCACGCCAGCGCCATGTCGCTCTCGCCGAGCCGCAGGCTGCGCACCGCCAGGTGCACGGCCACCAGCGACGACGAGCAGCCGGTGTCCACCGCCATGCTGGGGCCGGTCAGCCCCAGGGTGTGCGAGATGCGGCCCGCCGCCGCGCAGAACAGGTTGCCGGTGCCGGTGTAGGCGTCGATGGCCTCCTCGTCGGCGGTCTGCAGCGACTTGTAGTCGTCGATGCCGATGCCGACGAACACCCCGGTCCGCGACCCGGCCAGGGTGCCCGGCGCCTGCCCGGCGTGCTCCAGCGCCTCCCAGGACACCTCCAGCAGCAGCCGCTGCTGCGGATCCAGGCTCTCCGCCTCCCGCGGGGAGATGCCGAAGAACGCGGCGTCGAAACGGTCCACCGGCTCGGTGAGGAAGCCGCCGCGCCGGGCGTAGATCCGCCCCGGGCGCTCCGGGTCGGGGTCGTGCAGACGTGCGGCGTCCCACCGGTCCGGCGGCACCGGCACGGTGGCGTCGACGCCCTCGCGCAGCAGCCGCCAGTACGCCTCCGGGCTGTCCGCCCCGCCGGGGAAGCGACAGCCCATGCCGATCACGGCGATCGGTTCGGCGGCCGGCTGCCCCGGCTCCGACGGGGGCTGCGCGCCGCTTGCGCGGGGCGCGGCGGGCGCGGCGGCGTCCGGGGAGCCGCCGGACCGGGCGCGTACCCGTTCCAGCAGGGCGCGCTTGTCCGGTGACAGCCCGGCCAGCCGCTCCGACAGGTCCTTCATCGTTCCTCTTTCCCCGTGGTGCCCGTGAACGGGTCGTCGTGCTCCGCCAGTTCGGCCAGACGGCGGGCCGTCTCCTCCTCGGACAGGCCCTCGATCTCCGCCAGCAGCGCCTCCAGCTCAGGGTCCGCGCCGTCCGGGTCCGTGCCGCCCGGCTCGCGGTCCGCGCCGGCCCGCTCCGGATCGGTTCCGTCCGGCTCGGTGCCCGCGTCGTCCGGTCCGGGCAGCAGGCCGGCGAGATGGGCGGTGAGCGCGGCGACGCTGGGATGCTCGAAGACCGTGGTCGCCGGCAGCTCCACCGCCGCGCCGAGGTCCCGGCTCAGCCGCCGGGCCAGCCCGACCGCGGTCATCGAGTCCAGTCCGAGGTCGAACAGCCCGGCCTCCCGGTCCACCCGCCGCGCGTCCGCGACACCCAGCGCCTCGGCCACCCGCTGCGCGACGTGGTCGCCGAGCAGGGCCCCGCGCTCCTCGGGGTGGGCGCCGGCCAGCCGCCCCGCGAGGTCCGGCCGGGCCGCCGCCGCGCGCGCCGGTGCGGCGCCCCGCGCGGCCAGGACCGCCCGCAGCAGGGCGGGGGCCGCGCCATCCGGCAGCCGTGCCGCGTACCGGGCCCAGTCGGCGTCCAGGACCAGCTCGTACGGCCCGGCCGCACCGGTCAGCGCCCGGTCGAAGACCTCCAGGCACAGCCGCGGGTCGAGCGGGGTCAGGCCGCGCTCCGCCCACCTCTGGCGGCCGGCGGCCGGGCCGGACGTCATGCCCACCTCCCGCCACGGGCCCCAGCCGATGCTGACGGCCGGCAGCCCGCGCGCCCTGCGGTGCGCGGCGAGGTGGTCCAGCACCGCGTTGGCGGCGGTGTACGCGCCCTGGCCCGCCGAGCCGAGCGCGGCGGTGAAGGAGGAGAACAGCACGAAGAAGTCGAGCGGCCGGCCGGCCGTCAGCTCGTCCAGCAGCAGCGCGCCGCCCGCCTTGGGCGCCAGCACCCCGCGCAGCCGCTGCGGGGTCTGGTGCAGCAGGATGCCGTCGTCGAGGACCCCGGCCGCGTGCACGACGCCGCGCAGCGGCGCGCCCCCGGCGGTGATCCTTTCCAGCAGCCGTGCCACGTCCTCCCGCCGCGCCACGTCGGCGCGGACCACCTCGACCCGGGCGCCGGCCGCCGCCAGGTCGTCCAGCACCTGCCGGGCCGGCGCGGTCGGGGCACGACGGGCGGCCAGGAACAGCCGGCGCGCCCCGCGCTCGACCAGCCGGCGCGCCACCAGCAGGCCGATCCCGCCGGTACCGCCGGTGACGAGGTAGGCGGCGTCCGGGTCGAGCACCGGGTGCGCGCCGGCGGCGCGGCCGGGGCCGGCCGGCTGCGAAGTGACGGGTGGGGAGGTGACCGGCGGGGAGCCGGCCGGCAGCGGGGCGAGGCGCGGCGCGAGGCGGGTGCCGGCGCGCAGCGCGAGTCGGTCCTCGCCCGCGTCCGGGCCGTCGGCCGAGCCGAGTTCCGCCGCCAGCCACTCCGCCGCGTCGGCGGGGCCGGTGTCGTCCAGGTCGGCCAGGCCGCCCCACAGCGCCGGGTGCTCCTGCGCGACCGTCGCCCCGAAACCCCACAGCGCGGCCCCCGCCACGGCGGACGGCGTGGCCTCGCCCGCGGTGCCCGCGTCGGGCCGGGCCCAGCGGGTCACGCACCACAACCGGCCCGTGGCGGCGGGGGAGCGGCCCGCCAGGCGGCGCACCAGCGCCAGCACGGAAGCGGTGACGGCGGTGACGTCGTCGGCGCCGTGGCCCGGCTCGGCCGTGTGCAGGTGGACGGCACCGCGCAGCGGGCCCGGCCGGCGGTCCAGCGCGGTGTCGATGTCCTCGGCCCGCGGCGCCACGGCCGTCACCGTGCCGCCGCCCCGGCGCAGCCGGTCCGCCAGGGCCTCGCTCAGCGGGCCCCGGCCGACCAGCAGCCAGTGGCCCGCAAGGCCGGCGCCGTCCGGGGCGGGCCGGGCGGGGAGGGCTTCCCAGCGGATCGTGTGACGGGCAGCCCGCGCCGCTGCGTCGTCCACCGGACCCCCGAGGTCACCACCACCGGCGGCGACCGCCGCCTCCTCCTCGGCGAGCAGCCGCACCAGCCGGGGCAGCGCGGCCCGTTCGCTCTCGCTGAGGTCCCTGCGCGCACCGAGCCGGGCGGCGAGCGTCTCCAGCCGCTCCGGGAACGCGGCCCGCGCCCCCGCACCCGTCTCCAGCGGAGCCTCCTCGACCCAGTGCCGCTCCCGCTGCCACGGGTAGGCGGGCAGCCGCACCGACCGGACCGCGGACAGCGGAGCGGCCTTCCGCCGCGCCGGATGCCCCACCGCCCACAGGGCGCCCCGGGACACCAGCGGCGTGCGGGTGTCGTCGCCGCGGCGCAGGGACGCCACGACGGTGCGGTGCGGGTCGGGGCGGTCCGCCAGGCACTGCGCCACGGCGGGCACCAGCGCGGGGTGCGGGCCGATCTCCAGGAAGTCGTCGCAGCCGAGGTCGGCGAGCGCCGTCACCGCGTCCCGGAACCGCACCGTGCGGCGCACGGTGCGCCCCCAGTGCGCGCCGTCCAGGCCGGTGCCGTCGCTCTCGCCCCCGGTGGCGGTGGAGACGAACGGCAGCCGGGTGCCGGTGGGCCGCAACCCGGCGAGCCGCTCGGTGAGTTCGGTGGCGAAGGGGGCCATCTGCGGGCTGTGGAAGGCGTAGTCGACGTCGAGGAAACGTGCCCGCACCCCCCGCAGCGCCGGGGCGGCCGACAGCTCCCGAAGGGTGGCCGTGTCCCCGGCGACCACGCACGCCGACGGGGCGTTCACGGCGGCCACGTCCACCCGGTCCGCCCAGTCGCCGAGGACCCGGTCCAGCACGGCCCGCGTCTCCGGCTCCGGCAGCGCGAGCGCGAGCATCCCGCCCCGCCCGGCCGCCCGTTCCATGACCCGGCCCCGCTCGACCGCCACGCGCAGCGCGTCCTCGGGCGAGAGCGCGCCCGCCACGCAGGCGGCGGCGATCTCCCCGGCGCTGTGCCCGGCGACCGCGTCCGGGCGGACCCCCCAGTGGTCCCACAGGTCCACCAGCGCCAGCTGCACCGCGCACTGCGCCGGCTGCACGACCGCGGTCGACCGCAGCCGGGAGTGCGTCTCCTCGGCGCGCAGCACGTCGAGCAGCGACCAGCCGGCCAGGTCCCGCAGGAGCGCGTCGTAGCGCTCCAGGGCGGCCCGGAAGACCGGCTCCCGGCGGGCCAGGCCCTCGCCCATGCCCGCCCAGGCGGTGCCCTGCCCGCTGAAGACGAACGCCAGCCCGCGCGGCCGACGCGGCACGGACGCCACCCGCAGCGACGGGTCCTCCTCGTCCGCGGCGGCCTTGCGCAGCAGGGCGACGGCCTCGTCGCGGTCCCGGAAGACGGCGGCGACCCGGTGCCGTCCGCCGCCGCGCAGCCGTGCCGCGGCCGCCGTCACGGCCGCCACGGTGTCCTCGGCGCCGGCGGCGGCGGCGGTGTGCGGCGCGGCCGCCAGCAGGTCGGCCACCGCCCCGGCCTGGGCGCGGGCCGCCTGCGGGGTGTGCGCGGCCAGCGTCAGCAGGCGCGGCGCGTCCGCCGCCGGGCCCGGCCGGCCGCTCCCGGGGACGGCGACGTCGAACCCGGCGCGGTGCAGCCGGGCCGCAGTCTGGAGCAGCGCGGCACGGGCGTCCTGCCCGCGGCGCAGCGAGGCGCACACCGGGGCCCGGGCGGCGTCCAGGCCGCGCGCGGCGGCCGTCTCGGCGATCGCCCGGCCGAGCACCGGATGCGGGCCGACCTCCAGGAACATGGCGGGCCCGTCGTCCAGGACGCGTCCGACGGCGTCGGCGAAGCGGACCGGCTCGCGCAGGTTGCGCCGCCAGTAGCCGGCGTCCGGGCCGTCGGTCAGGGGCGCCGCCGTCACCGTGGACAGCAGGCGGACGCGCGGGGGCAGCGGCCGGATCCCGGCCAGTGCCTCGCCCAGCTCCGGCAGCAGCGTCTCGCAGTGCGCGGTGTGCGAGGCCACGCCCATGGCGACCCGGTGCGCGGCCACGCCCTGGGCGGCGAGGCCGGCGAGGCAGGCCTCGACCGCGTCCGGGTCGCCGGCGAGGACGGTCGCCGCCGGGCTGTTGACGCCGGCGACCTCCACGCGTGAGCCGCCGTGGCGGGCGGCAGCCTCGGCGGCCCGCCCGGCGTCGAGTTCCACCACGGCCACGGCGCCCGCCCCGTCCAGCCGGGCCATCAGCCGGCTGCGGTGGTGCACGACCAGCGCCGCGTCCCGCAGCCCGAGCGCGCCCGCCGCGTACGCGGCGGCGGCCTCCCCGAGACTGTGCCCGAGCACCACGTCCGGGCGCACGCCCCAGGACTCCCACAGCGCCACCAGTGCGGCCTGCACGGTGAACACCAGCGGCTGGAGCACCTCGGTGCGCCGCAGCCGCTCCTCGTCGGCGGCCCACAGCGCCTCCCGCACCGACCAGCCCGCCAGGTCGGCGAAGACACGGTCGCAGGCATCGACGGCGGCGCGGAAGACGGGCTCCTCCCGCAGCAGGTCCCGGCCCATGCCGGCCCACTGCGAGCCCTGGCCGGAGAAGACGAACGCCAGCCGCCCGGGCCGGTCCGGGCAGGGCTCGGCCCCCTGCCCGGCGGCGGTCTCCCGCAGGGCGGCCACCAGGTCGTCCACCGTGCGCACCACGGCCGCGGCGCGCGCCGGGCCCACGACGGCGCGTTGGTGCGCCACCGCCACCAGCTCCGCGGTGGAGGTGCCGGGCGCGGCGCCGGCGGCGGCGTCGGCCAGGTCGCCGGCGAGCGCGCGCAGGGCGGCGGTGTCGGGCGCCGACAGCGTCAGCAGCCGGGGCGGCGGGGCCACGCCCTCCAGGACGACATGGCAGTTGGTGCCGCCGAAGCCGAAGGAACTGACCCCCGCCAGGGCCGGACCGCCGTCCGCGCGTGCGGGCCAGGGACGGGCCCGGTCGACCACGGCCAGGCCCAGCGCGGCGAAGTCGATGTGCGGGCTCGGCTCGGTGAAGTGCAGGCTCGCCGGGAGCGTGCCGTGGTGCAGGGCGAGAGCGGTCTTGATCAGGCCCGCCACGCCCGCGGCCGACTCCAGGTGGCCGAGGTTGGTCTTGACCGACCCGATGAGCAGCGGGTTGTCCTTCGGGCGTCCGGCGCCCAGCACCTGCCCCAGGGCGCCCGCCTCGATCGGGTCGCCGAGGGCGGTGCCGGTGCCGTGCGCCTCGACGTAACTCACGTCGCGGGGTGCCACCCCGGCCCGGGCGCAGGCCCGGCGCAGCATGTCCTGCTGTGCCTGCGGGCTGGGCGCGGTCAGGCCGTTGCTGTAGCCGTCGTTGTTGAGGGCGCTGCCGCGGATCACGCAGTAGATCCGGTCGCCGTCCGCCCGCGCCTTCGACAGCGGCTTGAGCACGACCAGGCCGCCGCCCTCGGCGCGCACGTAGCCGTCCGCGCCGGCGGCGAACGCCTGGCAGCGGCCGCGCGGGGACATCGCGCCGAACTTCGTCATCGCCACCGTGCTCTCCGGCGCCAGCAGCAGGTTGACGCCGCCGGCGAGCGCGGTGTCGCTGTCGCCGTCGCGCAGGCTCTGGCAGGCCAGGTGCACCGCCGTCAGCGCGCCCGAACAGGCGGTGGTGACGCCGACGCTCGGGCCGCGCAGGCCGAGCGTGTAGGAGACGCGCGCGGCGATGACGCTGAGGTCCTCGCCGGTCGCGGTGTGCCGGTCGATCACCCGCGTACGGCGGCCGGTCAGCCGCGCGTAGTCGTTCCACAGCGCGGCCGTGAACACACCGGTACGGCTGTCCCGCAGCGTCGCCGGGTCGCACCCGGCGTCCTCCAGCGCCGTCCACGCCAGCTCCAGCATGATCCGCTGCTGCGGGTCCATCAGCGCCGCCTCGCGCGGCGAGATGCCGAAGAACTCCGGGTCGAAGCGGTCCACGCCGGTCAGGAAGCCGCCCCACCGGGTCGAGGCCCGGCCGGGCTCCTGCGGGTCGGGGTGGTACAGGGCGGCGGCGTCCCACCGGTCGGCGGGCACTTCGGTGACCGCGTCCACGCCGTCCAGCAGCAGCCGCCAGTAGGCGTCCAGGTCGGGGGCGCCGGGGAAGCGGCAGGCCATGCCGACCACGGCGACGGGCTCCGCGACCGGCGTGCCGGTCCCGGCCGGTGCGTCCCCGGCGCTCCCGGGTCCGCCGGCCACGTACCGGGCCAGCGCCTCGGGGGTCGGGTGCTCCCAGGCGGCGGTGGCCGGCAACTCCCGGCCGAAGGCGGCGCCGATCTCCCGGACCAGGGAGGTGGTGGCCAGCGAGTCCAGTCCCAGTTCGCTGAACCGGGCCCGGACGTCCACCCGTTCCGCGCGCCCGCCGGTGCGGGAGGAGACAGCGGCGGTGATCGCCTCCCGCACCTCGGTGACGGATGCGGCGGCGGGCGCCTCGGGGCCGGTGGCCGTGGGGGAGGTGTCTCGTGGTGTCACTCGTCGGCTCCCAGGACGGGGGACTCGTCGATCTGGCCGGTGCTCAGCGCCCCCTCGACGATGAGCCGCGGCGCCGTGGCCGGGCCGGGGCCGCCGTCGTGGACCAGCCGGGCCAGCTCGCTCAGGGTGATGCCGGGCCGGGCCGCCGCCGCGGCCAGCACCGTGGCGAAGTCCGCCAGGATCCGCTCGACGGCGGCGTCCTGGAACACGTCGCGGTGGTAGGACAGGGCGATCCCGGTGCGGCGGCCGGGGAAGACGTCCACCCGCAGCGGGTGGCCCATGCGGGAGAAGAACGCCGGCACCGGTGCCGTCGACAGGAACGACTCCGGGTCCAGGTTCTGGAAGACCAGATAGCTGTCGAACAGCGGCTCGAAGGGGGCGCGCCCGGCCCACCGCGCAACCAGGTACGGCGGTGTCTGCGCGTGGTCGTCCAGCTCCAGGCCCTGCCGGGACAGCGCCTCGACCAGCCCGGCCAGCGTGCCGGGCCCGTCCGCGGCCCCGGCCAGCCCGCGCACCCGCAGCGGCAGCAGGTTCATCGTCGGCCCGCGCATCGCCTCGATGCCGGGCACGGCGGAGGGCCGTCCGTTGACGAACACCCCGAACACCGCCTCCTCGCGGTGGGCGTACGCCCCCAGCAGCACCGCCCACGCCGCCTGGAAGAACAGGTTCGGGGTGCGGCGCAGTTCGCGCGCGGCGGCCAGCAGGTCGTCGGTCACCGACGCGGGCAGCCGTACGTCCTGCCGGGCGAAGCCGTGCTCCGTGCCGGGCCGGTTGCCCGGCACGGTCCGCGGCAGGTCCGCCGCCGGCAGCCCGGCCAGCGCGGCGGACCAGTACTCCCGCGCGTCCGGCCGGGTGCCGTGCCGGCGGACCCAGGCGATGAACTCCCGGTAGGCGGGGCCCTCGTCGACGGCGGGCGGCCTCGCGCCGGTGCGCTCGGCGTAGTCCGCGAGCAGCGCCTCGGTGAACAGCGCCAGGCTCCACCCGTCGACCCGCAGATAGCTGAAGGACAGCACGACGATGTGGGCGTCGTCGGCGACGCGTGCCGTCAGCAGCCGCATCGCGTGCGGGGCGTCCGGCGGCAGCCCTTCCTTCTTGTCCCGCTCCAGGTAGGCGCGCAACGCCTCGTCGCGGGCGGCCGGGGTCAGGCCGGTCCAGTCCTCGGTGCGCACGGGCAGCGGCGCCCGGCGGTGCACCACCTGCAACGGCTCGTCGAACCCGGCCTGGACGAAGGACGTCCGCAGGATCGGGAACCGCTCGGCCAGGTGCCGCCAGGCCGCGGCGAACGCCGTGGTGTCCAGCGGACCGCGCATCACCTCCACGCGCTGCACCAGGTACTGCTCCGGCCGTGGATCGGCCGCCCAGCGGGCGAGCATGTGCGCCTGGAACGGGGAGAGCGGGTAGGCGTCCGCGTACCGCGCATCGCCGAGCAACTCGGCGCGGCGCCGCAGATCGGCCGCGCCGAGGCCGGCCAGGGCGGGGTCACCCGCCGGACCGCTCTGCGCAACTGCGGCTGCGGCGCCGGAGGGCTCGGCGGAGGCGGCCTGCCGGGCGGCGACCGCGGCGAGTTCGGTGATCGTCGGGTACTGGAACAGGTCCCGCAGGGTCAGCGCGAGCCCTTCCCGGTTCGCGCGGGAGACCACCCGCACGCCCCGGATGGAGTCGCCGCCCAGCTCGAAGTAGTTGGTGCGCACGCCGACCCGGTCCAGGCCCAGCACCTCGCACCACACCTTCGCCAGCAGCTCCTCCTCGGGTGTGCCGGGCGCGGCGTCGTCCCGCGCGGCCGGCTGCGGCACCGGCGGCGGCTCGGGCAGCGCCGAGCGGTCGCACTTGCCGCTCGGGGTGAGCGGCAGCGCGGGCAGCGGCACGAAGAACGCGGGCACCATGTAGTCCGGCAGCCGCTCCTTCAGCCAGGCCCGCCACACCGGGGTCAGCTCCCGGGCCAGCCGCTGGTCCAGCGGACGGTTGGTCAGCGGCGTCGCGCCGTCGGTCTCCTCCGCGCCGGGGAAAGCGGCGCTCCCGGCCGCGTCGGCGGGCCGGAACAGCACGTCGCAGCGGTCGGCGCCGTGCCGCGCCGAGCGGCGGATCTCCGCCGTCAGGCCGAACTCGGCGGCCAGAGCCCGGTACGCCTCCGGGTCCGGGCCGCCGTCCCCGGCCACCGCGGCCCGGACATCGGCCACGGTCTGCCCAGCGGCCGACCGCTCCAGCAGCGCGGCGGTGGCCACGTGCGGGGCGGTACGCCCGTTGGGCGCCCCCAGCACCCCGAGCATCCGCCCGCCCCGCTCGGCCAGCAGCGCCCGTACGGCGTCCGGCGCGCCGTCGGCGTCCAGCTCCTCCCACTCCCGCCACTCGGCGCCGGGGCCGGCGTCGGCGACGTCCAGGTGCAGGACGGCGTCGTAGCGGAAACGGCTCAGCTCGTTGTCGTAGCCGCCGCCCTTCAGCTGGATCTCCACCCGGCCGATCCGCGGGATCTCGCGCCGCAGCGCGGTCAGGAACGCCGGGTCGACGGCGAGTTCCTGTTCCTCGCGCACCCGCTGCGCCACCCTGGCCCGCACCGTCCGGGCAGGGGTGCCGGCGTCGGCGCGCGCGACCTCCACCGAGGCGTGGAAGGCCTCCAGCAGCCCCAGGTCCCGCAGGTCGCCGAGGAAGACGCGTCCGCCGGGGGCGGTGGCTGCCACGGCCCGGCGCAGGACCGCCGTCAGGTACTCCGGGTCGGGGAAGTACTGGGCCACGGAGTTGATCACCACGGTGTCGACCGTGCCGGGCGCCACCAGGTCCGGGTGGTCGGCGGGCGCGTGCACCAGGGACACCTGCGGCAGCGGGGCCGTGCGCAGTGCCCGCCGGATGCCCTCCAGGCCGGTGCGCGAGATGTCGGCGCCGACGTAGCTCTCGCAGTGCGGGGCCACCCGGAACAGCAGCAGTCCGGTGCCGCAGCCCAGCTCCAGCACGCGGCGCGGCCGCAGCGCCAGGATGCGCTCCACGGTGCCGTCCACCCAGGCGCGCATCTCCTCGGCGGGCAGCGGCTCACCGGTGTAGCTGCTGTCCCAGCCGGCCAGGTCGAAAGAGGCGTCGGGGACCTCGCCGGACCCCTCGGAGTCCGCCTCCCGGCGCGCGTACGCGGTGTCGAACACCCCCGCCCACTCGCCGACCTGGCCGTCCGCCGGCTCGCCGTCCGGGGAGTCGGCCGCCTGCCGCGCGCCGTCGCGGTCGAGGACGACGTAGGCGACCAGCTGCCGGTCGTCGACGTCGGCGCCCGCGTCCCCGGACGCCGGGTCGGGGGCGGTGTCCGCGCCGGCCGGGCGGCGGGCGACGACCGCGGTGTCGCGCACCCCGGCGTGAGCGCGCAGCGCCTCCTCGATCTCGCCCGGCTCGATCCGCAGACCGCGCAGCTTGATCTGGTGGTCCACGCGGCCGAGGAACTCGATCGAGCCGTCCGGCAGCCGCCGCGCCAGGTCCCCCGTCCGGTACAGCCGCCCGCCGGGCTCGGCCGCGAACGGGTCGGGCACGAACCGCTCGGCGGTCAGCGCCGGCCGCGCCAGATAGCCGCGGGCCACCTGTACCCCGCCGATGTACAGCTCGCCCGGCACCCCCACCGGCACCGGCTCCAGCGCCGCGTCCAGCAGATGGACGCGGGTGTTGGCGACGGGCGACCCGATCGGCACCAGCTCCCGCGGATCGCCGGGACGGCAGCTCCAGCGGGTGACGTCGACGGCGGCCTCGGTCGGCCCGTACAGGTTCTCCAGCCGCACCCCGGGCAGCCGCGCCGCGCACTCCTGCTGCAACTCGTACGGCAGCGCCTCGCCGCTGCACACCACCAGCCGCAGTGCCGCCGGCCGCGGCACGTCCCGCTCGGCGAGGAACAGCCGCAGCATGGACGGCACGAAGTGCACGACCGTGATGCCCTCGGCGGCGATCGTCTCGGCCAGGTACCGGGTGTCGCGGTGGCCGTCGGGCACCGCGGACACCAGCCGGGCACCCTGCGCCAGCGGCCAGAAGAACTCCCACACCGACACGTCGAAGCTGTACGGCGTCTTCTGCAGCACCCGGTCGCGTGCGGTCAGTCCGTAGGCGTCCTGCATCCAGCGCAGCCGGTTCACGATGCCCTCGTGCGTGTTCACCACGCCCTTGGGCAGACCCGTCGAACCAGACGTGTAGATGACGTACGCCGCCCCGTCCGGCCGCACCGCGACGTCCGGATCGTGCTCCGGCTCCCCGTCGGCGCCGTCCAGCGCGAGCGCCGTGCCGTCGAACGGCGGCAGCACGCCGCGCACCGCCTCCTGCACCAGCAGCACCCCGGCCCCCGAGTCCCGCAGCATGTGCGCGAGCCGCTCGCGCGGGTAGGACGGGTCCAGCGGCAGATAGGCGCCGCCCGCCTTGACCACCCCGAGCAGCGCCGTGACCAGCTCCGGCGAGCGCTCCGCCGCGACGGCCACCACCGACTCCGGACCCACCCCGTGCCGGGCCAGCCGGTGCGCGATCCGGTTGGCCCAGGCGTTCAGCTCCCGGTAGGTCAGGCTGCGGCCCGCGTGCACGACCGCCACCGCCTCCGGGGTGCGCGCCACCTGCTCCTCCACCAGCCGGTGTAGCAGCCGGGTGCCGTCGTGGGCGGTGTCGGTGGCGTTCCAGCCGTGCACCAGCTGCTCGCGCTCCGCCGCCGCCAGCAGCGGCAGCCGCGACAGCGGCGTGTCCGGTGCCTGCGTGACGCCCTCCAGCCGGGTGTGCAGATGCCCGATCAGCCGCTCGGCACTGGCCCGGTCGAACAGGTCGGTCGCGTACTCCAGCACGCCCCGCATCCCGTCCGGCACCTCGGCCGTCGACAGCCACAGGTCGAACTTGGCGGCGCCCGTGTTGCCGTGCAGCGACGCCGCGCTCAGCCCCGGTGCCAGCTCGGTCGTCGGCGCCGGGGTGTTGTTGTGCGCGTACATCACCTGGAACACCGGGTTGTGGCTGGTGGAACGGTGGTCCAGGCCCAGCTCGTCCACCAGCTTCTCGAACGGCAGGTCCTGCGCGGCGTACGCCTCCAGCGTCACCGAGCGCACCCGGCCGAGCAGCTCACGGAAGGACGGGTCGCCCGCCAGGCTCGTGCGCAGCGCCAGCGTGTTCGCGAAGAAACCGAAGACGCCCTCCAGCTCGGTGTCGCCCCGGTTGGCGATCGGCGTGCCCACCACCAGGTCGCTGCCCGACCCGTACCGGTGCAGCAGCGTCTTGAACGCGGCCAGCACCACCATGAACAGCGTCGTGTCGGTGGCGCCCGCCAGCTCCTTCAGCCGCGCCGTCAGATCCGCCGGCAGCGCGAAGTGGACCGCGTCGCCCCGGAAGCTCTGGATGGCCGGACGCGGCCGGTCCGTCGGCAGGTCCAGCACGGCCGGCGCACCCGCCAGGACGCGCTTCCAGTGCGCCAGCAGCCGCTCCAGGCGCTCCCCGCGCATGGTCTCGCGCTGGCGCACCGCGTAATCGGCGTAGCGCAGCGGCAACGGCGGCAACCGCACCGGGCGGCCCTCGGCCGCGCCCCGGTACAGCGCGCTCAGCTCCCGTGAGAACACCGCCGCCGACCAGCCGTCGGCGACCAGATGGCTCCAGGTCAGCAGCAGCACGTGGTCCGCGGCGTCCAGGCGCAGCAGCCGGAACCGGTACAGCGGGCCCGCCGCCAGGTCGAACGGGGCCCGCGCCTCCGCGTCGACCAGCGCCCGCAGCTCCTCCTCACCGGCCACCGCCTCCACCGGCAGCGCGACCGGGCGCGCCGGACCGGTCACCTGCACCGGCTCGCCGTCCTCCACCTGAGCCACCGTGGTGCGCAGCACGTCGTGCCGTTCCACCAGCCCGGTCAGCGCCGTGCGCAGCGCGGCCACGTCCAGCGGCCCCGTCAGCCGCAGCGCCACCGGGATGTTGTACGCCGGGCTGCCCGGCACCAGCCGGTCCAGGAACCACAGCCGCAGCTGCTGGAACGTCAGCGGCACCGGCCCAGCCCCGGCGGCCCGCACGGCCTCGGGGCGGGCGGTCCCGGGGCGGGCGGCGGCGCCCGCGGCCGCACCGCTCTTCCACCGGCGCAGCAACTCCTGCCGGGCCGGGCTGAGTCGTGGCTGCTCCGTCATCGCCGCCGCCCCTCGTCGAGCAGGCCCGCGGCCTCCTCGTCGGTCATCGTCTCCAGCTTCTCCAGCAGCAGGGAATGCACCACCGTCGCCTGCTCGGCCGGCGTGACCGCCTGCAGGATGCGCTCCAGCGGCAACTGCACGTCGAAGGCGCCGCGCAGTTCGGACACCACCCGGGTGGCGGCCAGCGAGTGCCCGCCCAGGCTGTAGAAGTTGTCGTCCACGCCGACCCGGTCGTAGCCGAGCAGCCGCTGCCAGACGCCGGTGACCATCTCCTCCAGCTCGTCGCGCGGGGCGACGTAGGGAGTGGCCAGCTCCGGGCGCCGGTGCACCGCCTCGGACAGGTTCGCCTCCAGCGCCGGCGTCGCCGCCGGCTCCGGGCCGCCCACGGGCTGCGGGGCCGCCGGCGGGGCCGCCGGGACGCCGATCCGGTAGCTGCGCCCCTCGAACGGGTAGCCCGGCAGCGGTACCCGGCGGCGTCCCTCCGGCGCGCCGAAGGCGTCCCAGTCGACGTCCACACCCCGGCACCACAGGTCGGCCAGCGCCCCCGCCAGGTGCTCCACGTCACCGACCTCGTCCTGCGGGTGCCGCAGCGAGGTCCGGGTGTACGGCGATCCGCCCGCGGCCCCCGTGTGCAGCGAGGCCAGCGCGCTCAGCCCGCGACCGGGGCCCACCTCCAGCAGCACCGGGTCGCCGCCCTTGTCCAGCAGGCAGCGCAGCCCGTCACCGAAGCGGACGGTGCGCCGCAGGTGCGCCACCCAGTACGCGGGGTCGGTGGCCTCCGCGTCCGTCACCCAGGTGCCGGTCACGTTTGACGGGTAGGGAATCGACGGGGCGTTCAGCCGGATGCCGCGGACCACCACCGCGAACCGCTCCAGCACCGGGTCGAGCATCCGGGAGTGCCCCGCCGCCCGGATCCGCAGCCGGCGCCCGGTGTCCACCCCGTCCGCGGCCAGCTCGGCGGCGAACCGGTCGACCTCGGCGGCCGGGCCCGACACCACGCACTGCCCCGGCCCGTTCACCGCGGCCAGGTCCAGCCGGTCGCCGAGGCGCCGCACCACCTCGTCCTCGTCCAGCGGCACGCCCAGCATGGCGCCTTCGGGGAGTTCTTCGATGAGGCGTCCTCGGGTGACGACGAGGGCGAGGGCGTCGGCGGGGGGGAAGACGCCGGCGAGGCAGGCAGCAACGTATTCGCCGAGGCTGTGGCCGATCATGGCCTCGGGTGTGATGCCCCAGGACATCCACAGCCGGGCCAGCGCGTACTCCACCGAGAACAGGGCGGCGAGCGCCGGTGCCGTCCGCGTCAGCTGCTGCCGCGCCGCCTCCGCGTCCTGCGCCAGGGCGTGCAGCAGCTCCCGCACGTCCAGCCCGAGGTGGGGCAGGGCGGCCTCGGCGCAGGCGTCGAGGTGCTCGCGGTAGACGGGTTCGGTCTCGTACAACCCCCGGCCCATGCCCACGTACTGGGCACCACCGCCCGGGAACATGAACACCACCGGCCTGCGGCCCGGCGCCGCGCCTGTCGTCGTGAGGGGTTGGCGGAGGTGGGTGATGGCGTGGGTGTGGGTGGTGGTGATCAGGGCGTGGCGGTAGGGGTGGTGGTGGCGTCCGGTTTGGAGG
>NZ_JBEXTV010000082.1:0-30698 GCF_040628835.1 Streptomyces sp. NPDC006134
GCAAGCTCCGCTGCAGCACAACCCGCATCACCGACCTGGTCAAGGCCGCGCTCGCGCTCCACCTCGCGACGTCAAGCTGAGGTTGGAAACGGCTCTCGGTGAAGCTCTTCTCCAGCTCCTCGCGGCTGATCCGGCGCCGTCCGACCGCGGGGTCCATGACGACGGCCGTCCGGCCGTCGAAGCTCTCCAGGACGACGAAGTGGTAGTTCTCCCAGTAGAGGATCACCGGTGAGGTGAAGTTCTCGAGGGCGGCCACGTTCCTGACCCGGTACGGCTTGACCCGCATGCCGCGTGATTCCAGGAACTGCGCCAGCTGGCCGGCCGACAGGCCGTCACGTCCCGCTTCCATGACCTCGCGGGCGCTGACGATCTCCTCCGCGCGCCCGTAGTACCGCAGCAGGGCGATGCACGAGCACAGGCCGCACTCCGTCTGCGTGACCTGGGTCACGGTCGGCACCCGGCGTGCCGTGAACATCTTCTTCCGGTGGGGTCTCGTCACGGTCGGCGCCCTCCCACGGTGAGGGTGAGCGGGCACAGGCGCAGGTCCGGATCGATCCGGTTGAGCAGGTGCAGTGCCAGGCCGGCGCTGCCGACCATGAGGCTGTTGGTGTGCGCGTAGCGGCTGTCGGGGTCGGCCGTCTTGCGGCGGAACACCTCCGGCTGGAGCCATCGGCGCTCCTTCTCCCGCACCTCGGCGTGCAGCGGTGCGCCGGCCGGGCCGGCGACGAAGCGCAGGGCGGCGTGGTTCCCCAGGTCGCCGTGGCACCAGGTCAGGTTGCGGCCGAAACCGAGGCGCAGCGTATTGCCGACCGCCTGGTCCTGCAGGGCCGTGACGTCCTCGCTGCCGGGCACGGTCCCGTAGGCGGACAGGGCCAGTGCGACACCGGTCGAGCCGTGGCACCAGCCCGTCGCGAAGGTTCCCTTCCCCGAGGCCCGGGACGACCAGTTCCGCTCGTCCGGGTCGAAGAACACGTCGAGCCGCTTGACGAGCGCGGTCAGCACCGTCTCGACCAGTGGCCGGTGTTCCGCAGGCAGCAGGGGGTGAGCACGGCCGAGTGCGTACACCACCCCGCTGATGCCGTGGGCGAACCCCGACTGGTCCAGGACCGCCCGGGCGAAGGCCCCCTCTCCCCGGATCGCCCGGGCGAGCAGGAGCGCCACCTCGGTGACCGCTTCGGGCGCGTCGGAACCCACGATGGCCGTGAGGCAGTTCAGCACGCCCGCGAGACCGCTGATGACGTCCAGCGGCAGCCCGTCGGCCGGCTCGGCGCGGATCTGCTCGAGGACCAGGGGCACCGCGCCCCGGGCGGCCCGCACCCAGTCGTCCTCGCCGGCCAGGCGGCCCGCCGCCGAGAGACAGAACAGGACGCCCGCCATGCCGGTGTAGCCGCCGTAACCGGCCTGCCGGAGGCTGCGGGACTCGTAGCGGTGCGAGGCCAGGATGTCGGCAGTCGCCGAGAAGATCTGCCGTGACACGCTCAGATAGCGGTCGTCGCCCAGGACCCGTCCGGCGGCGCCGAGCGTGAGGGCGATTCCGGTCCGGCCGGTGTACAGGTCGTAGCCGAGCACGCCGGGGGGCCAGGGACGGTCGGCCTCCGCGGACGCCAGCGGCCCGATCCAGGTCCTGGGCAGGTGCGCGAAGCGATCGGGAAGGGAGGTCTCGGCCAGGCCGTCGCAGAGCTCACGCGCGAGGGAGACGAGGGCCTGGCGCTCACCGGGGCCGGCACCGCCGTCCGCGGGGGCTGCCGCGTGCCGTACGGGAGACAGGTGGTTGTCCGGGAACTGGGCGGTGAACGCCGACCGGATGAGCCGCAGCTGCCGTACGAGATCGGCCTCGCCGAGGCCGGCTGCCTTGTCGAGGGCGAGTTCCAGCGGGGAGCGGCCGAGCGCGGCGCCCACTTCCCGGCCGTCCCCGTCGCAGATCCGGGTGCCGGTGGCGCCGACGGTGAAGTACGGGACGTCACGCCCGGCCAGCTGCCGGAGCTCCGAGACGACCAGCGGCCGGGCCGAGGTCTTGCTGGCTATGGCGATGCGCTTGAGCAGCGCCAGGTAGGTGGCCGGGTCGTCGAGTGCGCTCGGTCCCGTGGTCATGCGCAGGGTCTGGGAGTAGAGCGCGGTGGGGTTGTGGACGTAGCGGACCCGCAGGCCGTCGGCGATCGTGCGCAGCAGCGTGGTCCAGGTGCCGCGGGCCGCGAGGACCGCGCGGTACGTCCGGGTGAAGCCGTCGGCCATCGCGCGGCCCAGGCGCAGGATCTCCTCCTCGGTCCGCTCGCCGACCACGGTCCTGCGTGCCGGCGCCGCCTGCGGCTTGAGGGAGAGACTGATCCGGTCCGTGTACGGCGCGTCGAAACTCATCTGCTTGAACGGGGAGGTGCCGCGCCCCGGACCACCGAGGAATCCGAGGTCCACATGCCCGCTCCGGTCCTTCTTCCTCCCTGCCATCACCAGCGGCAGGATTCCGACTCCGTAGACCGACTGCCCGATCGTGGTGTACGCGTTCCCCTCGGCTTCCGGAACCGGCCCGACGTGGACCCGCTCCGGGTGGAGGAGGGTCTCGAGATCCACCGGGACGGGACCGCGGCGGGTCGGCACGATGTTCTCGAAGTGCATGTCGCGCGCGTTCAGCAGATACAGGACCGCCGCCAGTTCGCCGCTGTCGCGCATGAAGCGCTCGGAGATGTCGGAGACGTCCTCGGCCTCGATGTACTCGACATACCCGTAACCGTCACGGGCGAGCGCCTTGGCGGTGACGAGACGGGTTCCGAAGGCCGTGTTGAGTTCGTCCGCGAGCCGGACGAAGGCGGCCTCGCAGGACACGTCGCGCGGTTTGTAGACCAGGCGTCTGCCGGACTCGAAGGTGAGGACGCAGACGGCCCGGCCGTGATGGTGGGTGTCGCCCTCGGGGGCGCCGAAGGAGACCAGCCTGTCGTCCGGTGCGAGCCCGAAGGCGTCACGGAGCGCCTCCCGGTCGGCCACCACCCTGGAGCAGAGTTCGACGACGGCGTCGACGGTGCCGGCCAGCAGCACCGGCGTGAGATCCCGCAGTACGGGAAAGCTGAGGCCTCCGACGGCGGTGAACGAGCCGCGGATCGCCTCGTCCACGAAGTACCGGTAGCGCTCCCGGGGGTCGTCCCCCTTGAGGAGGCCCTGCTCGCGGGCGTGGTTGACGGCCGCCACCAGCGGACGGGTGTACATCTCGCGGATGCGGGTCTCCGCCCTGCCGAGCAGTTCGACCAGCGCGTCGTCGGGGTCGGCGAACAGGCCGGGGAAGGCGGCCAGCGGATCCCCGTCCGCGGCACCCGCCGCGATCGCCCTGATCACGTGCTGGAACGGGTATTCCTCCGGTTGTGCCAGCCACTCCTTGACGAACCCGGGCCGGGTGGGTGCCACGGCGGGCTCCCGCGGCTCACCGGCGACGACGGCGAGGACGTGGTCGTCGAACGGTGCGAGCGGCGTGATCGTCTCCTCGATCTCCGTGTCGTCGAACTCCGGGTAGAAGTTGATCGCAGTTCTCATTGCCTGTCCTTCTGCACGCGATGTGAAGTGACCCCCAAAGACGGGGCGGAATGGACCCTTGGGGGTTTCGATCCATTCCGCCCCGCCCGCTTACACCGGCCTACAGAGCACTCAGCAGTCGTTGGTGCACTTGGTGGTCGGGCAGAAGGCGGCGCTGGCCGCCACCGTCACCGCGACGGAGACCGGCGTCGTACCACCGGTGACGTCCGCCTCGCTCAGCTCGATGAGCTCGGCCTCGTCGTACGCCCCGAGCATGTCCTTCTCGTTCTGCATGGTCGCTCCTTCCTCGCTCCTGACAGAGGTCAGCCGGTTCAGCAGTCGTTGGTGCACTTGGTGGTCGGGCAGAAGGCGACGCTGGCCGCCACCGTCACCGCGACGGAGACCGGCGTCGTACCACCGGTGACGTCGGCCTCGCTCAGCTCGACGAGCTCGGCCTCGTCGTACGCCCCGAGGACGTTCTTCTCGTTCTGCATGACGCTTCCTCTCCCGCCTGCGGCAGAGGTCAGTTGCAGTTGGGCTGGCATTCCTTGGTGAGGGTGCACCAGCCGCCGCTGTTGCCCAGCGCGTCCGACAGCGAGAAGGTGTTCGTGGTGCACGCGCCGTACGCGACGCCGTCGAAGTCCTGCTCTTCGATCTCCTCGAGGAGGGACAGGTCACCCTGGTACATGGGGGTTCTCCCTTGTGTGATGGATTCGGACGCCGGACCGTCATGTGTCACCGGCGCCTGGATTCATCTTGGAAGGCAGACATTCGACCCCCGCATCGCCGACGAGGGAGCGCGCGCATCGGCTGCGCACAGGGTCCGCGTGCGCGGGGCACACGGGCCGCACCGGTGCCGTCAGGCGTCGCGGCGCCGCAGGGCCAGGTAGCCGGCGATCGCCGCGCACGCGGTCCACGCCGCGAGGACCGCGAGCCCGGACCACGCGTTCAGCACGTACCCCTCGGGGACGTGCCGGTAGAGCACCAGTCCGCCGGCCTGGTCGGGCAGGAACTGCGCGGCCTTTCCGACGCCGGGCATGTTCGTGAGGATCGTCGAGACCGTGAAGAAGAGCGGCACGAGGATGCCCATGGTGATCGCGGAGGAGCGCAGGAGGGCGGCGACGCCCATGGAGAACACGCAGAGCATGGTCGTGTAGAGCACTGCTCCGATCAGGGCGGGCAGCACACCGTCGTCCGTGAGGGACACGCTCTCGTCCCCCATGGTCGCCTGGGAGAGGAGGAAACTGGTGACCGCGGCGGCGACGGACACCGCCAGGGCCGTCAGGCCGCCGGTGAGCATCTTGGCCGTGTAGAAGATTCCGCGCCGGGGCACCGCGGCCAGTGAACTGCGGATCGTCCCGGAGGAGTACTCGCTGGTGACGATCAGCACGCCGAAGACCACGAGCCCGATCAGCCCCAGCCGCAGTCCGCTGAATCCCGCGGAGACCGGGTCGAAGGACGAGGGGGCGGGTTTGTGCGCGTACTGGTGCTGTACGACGGCTCCGGTGAGCACGGCGAAGGCGAGGCTGAGGACGACGCAGAGGACGAGGCTCCACGGCATGGAGCGCAGGGTGCGCACCTTGGACCACTCGAAACCGACGGCCGCGTTCAGGTCGTTCTTCATCGCGCTGCCCCCTGCTCTGCGCGGTACTCGACGGCATCCGCGGTGAACTGCATGAACGCCTCCTCCAGGGAGGCGGTCCGCGGACTGACCTCGTAGACGGCGATCCGGTTCTCGGCGGCGAGGGTGCCCACCGTCCTCGGATCGGTGCCCACCGCCTCGAGCGATCCGCCGGGCCCGTCGTCCACCTGGACACCGCGGGCGGCCAGGAGGCCGCGCATGCGCTCGGGTTCGGGTGTGCGGATGAGGACGTAGGACCGGGAGTTGCCCCTGATGAAGTCCTCCACGGAGGTGTCGGCGAGGAGCCGGCCGCGTCCGATCACGACCAGGTGCCCGGCGGTCAGCGCCATCTCGCTCATCAGGTGGCTGGAGACCAGGACCGCGCGGCCCTCGTCCGCCATGCGCTTCATCAGGTCGCGGATCCACTTCACGCCCTCCGGATCGAGGCCGTTGACCGGCTCGTCGAGCAGCAGTGCCGGCGGGTCGCCGAGAAGAGCGGCGGCGATGCCGAGGCGCTGGGCCATGCCCAGCGACAGCCCCTTCGCCCGCTTGTCCGCGACGCTCGCGAGTCCCGCCATCTCCAGGAGTTCGTCGACACGCCGCAGCGGCAGCCGGTTGCTGCGGGCCAGACCCGCCAGATGTCCCCGCACGCTCCGGCCGCCGTGCACCGCGCGGGCGTCGAGCAGCGCGCCCACGGTGGTCAGGGGGCGGGGCAGGTCCTCGTAGCGCTTGCCGTCGATGAGGACTTCGCCCGAGGTGGGACGGTCGAGACCGATCATCGCGCGGATCGTCGTGGATTTCCCCGCTCCGTTGGGTCCCAGGAAGCCGGTCACTCGTCCCGGCTCGATCCGAAAGCTGAGCCCGTCGACCGCCCGGGTCGTTCCGTAGTATTTCGTCAGCTCTCGCACTTCGATCATCACGCTGAATCTCCCATGATCAACTCCCCGTACGGGGCGTGAGCACTCGGAAGGAAACGGGACGAAGGCCGGCCACCCGTTCGATCACGCCTCTCAGGGCCATGACGGGGCATAACGGTCCCTCATGGGCCGCGGCAGGCCGCCCGGGAATCGGGCGCGCCGGAGACGTCCGGGAACGCGAAGACGCGAAGACGCGGCCGCGGTCAGTCGTCCGGCCCCGCGGCACGTGCCGTCGCCGCGATCCGCTCCAGCGCCGCCGCATGCCGCGCGAACGCCTTCCGCCCCTTCGGCGTGAGCCGTGCGAGCGTACGCCGGGTGCTCGCGCCCACCTGCTTGCGCACCTCGACATACCCCTCGGCGGCGAGCGCCGACAGCTGCTTGGACAGGGCGGAGTCACTCGTGCCGACCGAATCCCGGATGAATCCGAACTCGGTCCATCCCGCGGGCGCCAGCAGGGCGACGATCGTCAGCCGCGGGGCCGGGTGCAGGAAGGCGTCGAAGTCGGCGTCCATCAGTACCGCCACCCCGCCCGGCGCCGCAGCCGCGCCTCGGCGGCCCGGCGAGCGCGGGGCGCCGCCAGCAGACAGGCCCCGACCACCACCACCGCGGCGACGAGATGAGGCGCCGGCACCCCGCCCGAGGAGAGCGCCGCCGCCAGCCCCCGGAACACCCCGAACGCGGCGACCCCGCAGGCCAGCCCCACCAGCACGGCTCCGGCACCCATCCTGCCGCGGACCGGCGCGCCGTACGTGTGGCGGACCGCCATCAGCGCCACCAGCAGCAGCCCCGGGACCAGCACCGCACCGCCCCAGGGATGGGGCAGGTCGAAGGAGGCGAAGGAGACGAACAGCAGCAGCGCCGCCACCAGGAGGGAGGAACGGGACATGCCGAACTGCAATTCGGCCATACCGGACTGCTCCTGCCGCCTGCGGATGTCCTCGAGCGCCGCCCGGGCGTCGGCCGGTGTCACGGCCTGCCGGTCGAGGGGGTTCCTGTCGCGCTTGCCGTCGGACGCCATCGGCCCTCACACCCTCCCGAGGAGCATCGCTACTTTCCTATCGGGAAAGTAGCAGGTATTTTCCCGACGGGAAAGTCGGCTCCGCGCACAGACCGAAGAGAGGAAGAAGGAAGGGGAGGGCCCGTGAAACCTCTCGGACTCGAAGGCGTCTCGAAGCGCTTCGGTTCCCAACAGGCGCTGGACTCACTGTCGTTCGCCGTAAGACCGGGCGAGATATTCGGCTTCGTCGGCGGCAACGGGGCGGGCAAGACCACGGCCATGCGCATCGGTGTCGGGGTGCTCGCGCCGGACCACGGACAGGTGCTGTGGGGTGAAGTGCCGGTCGGGAGGCTGGAGTCGGCGCGGTTCGGCTACATGCCGGAGGAGCGCGGGCTGTATCCCAAGATGACCGTGGCCCGGCAACTGGTCTACCTCGGCGAACTCCACGGCCTGTCCCGTGCCGACGCCCGCGAGGCGATGCTCCGCTGGACGGAGAGACTGCGGATCACCCAGCACCGCGACAAGCGGGTGGACACCCTCAGCCTGGGCAACCAGCAGCGCGTACAGCTGGCCGCCGCCCTGGTCCATGATCCCGAACTCCTCATCCTGGACGAGCCGTTCTCCGGTCTCGACCCGCTCGC
Organism: Streptomyces sp. NPDC006134; assembly: GCF_040628835.1. Lineage (NCBI taxonomy): Bacteria > Bacillati > Actinomycetota > Actinomycetes > Kitasatosporales > Streptomycetaceae > Streptomyces > Streptomyces sp. NPDC006134. Next base: position 7,672 of record NZ_JBEXTV010000082.1, read on the forward strand.
CGTGGACGACATGAGCGCGGTCCTGCGCGACAAGGCCGCCCAGGGCGTTCCCGTGCTCTTCTCCAGTCACCAGCTGGAGCTGGTCGAGCAGCTCTGCGACCGGGTCGGAATCGTGCGCGCCGGACGCCTCGCGGCCTGCGGCACCCTTGAGGAGCTGCGGCCCGCGGACACGAACGCCCAGGTGTACGTCGAGGTCGAGGGCGCCGGCGAGGACTGGCCCTCGGGCTGCGCCGCGGCTGCCGGGTTCCGGGCGCACCAGCAGGGCGTCCTGGTGGATCTCGCCGCGGGTTGCACCGAGAACGACCTGCTGGGGGAGGCGGTGCGGCACGGCACCGTACGGCAGCTGCGGCGACAGGTGCCCAGCCTCGCCGAGCTGTTCCGGGATCTGGTCGAACCGGCCGGGGACCCACCGCCCACGGACTGCGCGGGCACCGGTGCCCCAGCCGTGGGGAAGACCCGTATCACCGACCGGGACGAGGTGGCCGCGTGAAGCGCCTCCGCCCCGAGCAGCACGTCCTGCGCCCCACCCGTGTCCGCCTGGTCTACGTCCGGGAACTGAAGGCGCGGATGTTCACCAGGGGCTATCTCGTCAGCCTGGCTCTGCTCTCCCTCGTCACCTTCGGCCTGGTGATCGGCTTCAACCTGATAGGGCGCAGCACCTCCGCCACCGTGGCCGTCTGCGGCACACCGGCCGCGTCGCTCGGCACCGCGCCACCCGGTGTGCGGGTGACGTCGTGCGACGGCATGGCGGAGGCACGGAAGCTCGTCGAGGACAAGGACGCGGACGCGGCCGTGGTCGTCGCCGGGGGCCACGCCTCCCTCCTGGTCCGCGCCGACACCGGCGATCAGGCACGGGCGGGCGCCGCCGCACTGGCCGAGACCTGGGCCGGCCACCAGGCCCTGCTCCGGCAGGACGTGGATCTGGGGCGCCTGGCACGGGACACCGCGGCCGCCGCGCCCACCACCGTGACCGTCGGGAACTCCGTCGGCACGCTCCAGCTGGGCGCCGCCGCGAGCCTGATCATCATCCTGTTCATGCAGGTCGTCAATCAGGGGTCGGTGATCGCGCAGGGCGTGGTCGAGGAGAAGTCCACCCGTGTGGTGGAGGTGCTGCTCGCCACGCTCACTCCACTGGAACTGCTCGTGGGCAAGGTCTCCGGCATCGTCACGGCCGGAATGGTGCAGGTGGCCGCGATGCTCGGCGCGGTCATGGGGGCGCAGTCGACGATCTCCGAGCAGACCATCGCGATGCCGGGGCCGCGGGCCCTGGTGGTGACGGTGCTCTGGTTCCTCCTGACCTTCGCCATGTTCGCCTCGCTGTACGCGGCGGCCGGATCACTGGTGTCGAGACCTGAGGACCTGCAGGGCGTGCTGACGCCGGTGATGCTGCTCGCCCTGGCGCCGGTCGGTGCGGCGACGGCGGCCGCCGCCCATCTCTCCGCGTCCTGGGTCTCGGTCGTGCAGTACATACCGCCCTTCTCCGGCCTGCTGATACCGCTCAAGGCCTCGGTGGGCACGGCGACCGTGCAGGAGCAGCTCGCCGCCGCCGGCATCCTGCTGGTGGTCACGGCCTGCTGCATGACCCTCGCCGGGAGGATCTACCGCAACTCGGTGCTGAGGGTGGGCGCGCCGATCCGGTGGCGACAGGCACTGGCCGCCTGACCTCTGGTCTCCGCCGGTGGGCGGCACGGGTCCGGTGGCGGACCGCCGGGCCCGGCCCCTGCCCGGCGCCGCCGCCCCCGTCAGGCGCAGCCGGCGTCACGGGCCCCGCACGCCGCGGCCGTGTCTCACACCGCCTCGGGCAGCGTCCGCCGCCCGCCGCCTTCGACGCGGTCCGGGCCGCGCCTTCCCTTCCACCGCTCCCAGCGGGCGGACACCCTGTTCCCCTCACCCAAGGCCGGTAGTTGCCATGAGCACCAGTCCAGACCTTGTTCACCTCTTCACCGGGATCGCGTCCGCCGTACTGCTGTCCCGGATCGCCGGACGGATCGCCGTCCGGCTGCGTCAGCCGCCCGTGGTCGGCGAGATCGCCGCCGGCGTGCTGATGGGCCCCACCGTCCTGCACGGTGCCGTCGGCGCGTTCCTCTTCCCCGTGGACATACGCCCGGTGCTCTCCGCCGTCGCCAACATCGGGCTCGCTCTCTTCATGTTCGGCGTCGGCCTGCACCTGCGACCGGCAGACCTGTCAGGGCAGCTGAGGACCGCGGGCATCGTCGCCGTCGGTGCCACCGCCCCCGTCTTCCTGCTCGGTACGGGCCTGGCGCTGCTCCTGACGTCAGGAAGTCCGGGCGGTGCTTCCGCCGCCACCGTCGTGTTCCTCGGTCTCGCGCTCTCCATCACCGCCCTGCCCGTCCTGGCCCGCATACTCGTCGACCGGGGCCTGACCGCCACCCGCGAGGGCACCGTCGCCATGGCGTCCGCCGCGGTGGTGGACGTACTGGCCTGGGTCGCGCTCGCCGCCCTCGCGGCGCTCGTGTCGGACGGACGTGCGGTCGTTCTGCTCTTCGTGCCCTATCTGCTGCTCATGCTGGTCGTGGTACGGCCGCTGCTCGCCCGTACGGCCCGGCGGCCCGGACCACCCGTACTGATCGTCGGCGCGCTGCTCTCGGCCGCCGCGACCGAGGCCATGGGCATGCACCTGATCTTCGGCGCGCTGCTCTTCGGGCTCGTCGTCCCCCGCGGCCACGAAAACTCCGCCGGTGGTACCGGGACTTCCGCGGCCCCGGCCGCCCCAGCCCCGTCGGCGCTCGGCCGTCTGCGCGAGTCCGCCGAACAGACCTCCGCGCTCCTGATGCCGGCCTTCTTCGTGCTCAGCGGCCTCTCGGTGGACCTCGGCGGTCTGGACGGCCGCGGGCTGGCCGAGCTGGCGCTGATCATGGTGGTGGCGGTGGCCGGCAAGACCGGCGGCACCTACGCCGCCGCGCGGATCGGCCGGCTGCCGGCACGTTCGGCGGCGGTGCTCGCCGCCCTGATGAACACCCGCGGCCTGACGGAGCTGGTGGTGCTCTCGGTCGGACTCCAACTGAGCCTGATCGACCAGGACCTGTACTCGATCATGGTCGTCATGGCCCTGGTCACCACTGCGATGACCGGCCCGCTCCTCACTCTGCTGGACCGCCGCGCCCCGGCCGGGCCGCCGGTGCCCGACGACCGCGGGGACACGCGCCGAGTCCTCCCGCTCGCACACGATCAGGGAGTGCCGAGCTGACGCCTCGGTCCCGTAACCGGTGGCAGCGGTGGAGCGGCCCGTGCGGCAGGGCCCCGGCCGAAGCCCGCTCCCCCGCTCTCTCCCGATCCACCGCACGACACCCGCTGAACCAGCGCCCGTACAACCGGCAGGGCCGCCCCGAAACCGGGGCGGCTCCACGGACCCGCACATGCGGCAACGCGTGACGGACGCGCCGCCGAAACCGTCAGACGTTGAAGCGGAACTCCACCACGTCCCCGTCCTGCATCACGTAGTCCTTGCCCTCCATGCGGGCCTTGCCCTTGGCGCGGGCCTCGGCGACCGAGCCGGTCTCGACCAGGTCGTCGAAGGAGATGACCTCGGCCTTGATGAAGCCCTTCTGGAAGTCGGTGTGGATGACACCGGCGGCCTCGGGGGCGGTGGCGCCCTTCTTGATGGTCCAGGCGCGGGATTCCTTGGGGCCGGCGGTGAGGTAGGTCTGCAGGCCCAGGGTGTCGAAGCCCACGCGGGCCAGGGTGGCGAGGCCGGGCTCGTCCTGGCCGACGGACTGGAGCAGTTCGAGGGCCTCGTCCTCGTCGAGCTCGGCCAGGTCGGCCTCCAGCTTGGCGTTGAGGAAGATCGCCTCGGCGGGGGCGACCAGCGCGCGCTGCTCGTTCTTGAAGTCCTCGTCGACCAGCTCGTCCTCGTCGACGTTGAAGACGTAGAGGAACGGCTTCGTCGTCAGCAGGTGCAGGTCGTGCAGGAGCTCGGCGCGCTCGCTGCCCTGGACGATGCCGTGGGCGAAGAGCGTGTCGCCCTTCTCCAGGATCTCCTTGGCCTCCTCGACGGCCTTGACCTTGGGCGCCACGTCCTTCTTGATCCGGGACTCCTTCTGGAGGCGGGGAAGGACCTTCTCGATGGTCTGGAGGTCGGCGAGGATCAGCTCGGTGTTGATCGTCTCGATGTCGTCCTTGGGCGAGACCTTGCCGTCGACGTGGACGACGTTCTCGTCCTTGAAGGCGCGGATGACCTGGCAGATCGCGTCGGACTCGCGGATGTTCGCGAGGAACTTGTTGCCCAGGCCCTCGCCCTCGCTGGCGCCGCGCACGATGCCGGCGATGTCGACGAAGTCGACGGTGGCCGGGATGACCTTCTCCGAGGAGAAGATCTCGGCCAGCTTGGCCAGCCGGGCGTCCGGCACGCCCACGACGCCGACGTTGGGCTCGATCGTGGCGAACGGGTAGTTGGCCGCCAGCACGTCGTTCTTGGTCAGGGCGTTGAACAGGGTCGACTTGCCGACATTCGGCAGACCGACGATTCCGATCGTGAGCGACACGTTGCGACTTCCCGTACGTGAGGATGAGAGGACTGGGACTGGGGACTGGACTTCGGCTTCCTGGGCCCGGGTCCCTCGTGGCTGGCAGGGATGACGCACGGGCCGATCCACCAGTCTACGGCGTGCCCCGCCCCGGCCCCGGCGCGGCGTCGAACGCTTGGCCAAGCCGGGCCCGACGGCGTGTCTGAGGGCCGATTCAGCACATAAACCGACCTAAGTTGGTCCAGTGGAGCAACACAGGACGCGATCCCCGCAACACGGCGAGCGACGGAGCGGGCCGCCGCTGCCCCCGCAGACGGGCCGCGGGTCCGCCGGTGACTCGGCGGGCCGCGGGGCGGCCGAGGGGCCGATGACGGCGGCGCGGGCGGCAGGGGGCGCGGGGGCCGGGCGCCGGCCGGCGAACGGGCCCCTCGTGTCCGGTCCGCGCGGCGGGCCGGACGGGCGGGCGGCGGAGGGGCGGGCGGCGGGCAGACGGACGACGGACGGGCGGGCGGTGGACGCCGGGCTGGTCCGGCAGGGGAAGGGGGCCGGTCCGGGCGGGCCCGGGGTGAAGGGCCGGCCGGGCAAGCAGGGAACGCGAGGTGGGCAGGGGGCCCGGGGCGGGCAGGACAGACCGGTGCGGAGTGGCGGGCGGCCCGGGGCTCCGCGGTCGTCCGGTGTGGCCGCCCCGCGGGCCGCACGTCCGGTGCCGGCCGGACGCCCGCCGCTGGTCGCACGGGCCGTACGCGCCGTGCGGCGGATGCCCAATCCCCGGCTGACCGGGCTGGGCAGCGGCTTGTTCTGCGTGGCCGCGACGGTCGCGCTCGGGTGTCTCGACCGGGTGCTGTTCGGGGCCTCCCTGACGCTGTACGGCGTGCTGTTCCTGCCGGTGTGCGTGCTGACCGGGCTGTGGGTGCGCCGGGGCGATCTGCTGATCGCGCCCGTGGTCGTGCCGATCGCGTTCGCCGTGGGGCTGGTGGCCGTCGCCGAGAGCGGTGAGGGCGCCGGCGGGCGGCTGATGGGACTGGTGACCGCGCTGGCCACGGAGGCGGGGTGGCTGTACGGGGGGACGCTGCTCACGGGGCTGACCGTGATCGTGCGGAGGATCCGCCTGGTCCGCCGCCGCACCGCCCGGGGCCGCCCGCCGGGGTGAGCCCCCCTCAGCCCGCCGCCCGCATCGCCGCCCCGACGATCCCCGCGTTGTTCTGCAGCCGGGCCGGGACGATCTCCGCCCTGATGCCCTCCAGGTGGTGCAGGAACTTGTGGGACTTGCGGCTGACGCCGCCGCCGATGATGAACAGCTCGGGGGAGAAGAGCATCTCGACGTGGGCGAGGTACTTCCGGACGCGGTGGGCCCACTGCTCCCACGACAGGTCGAGGTCGTCCTTGACCTTGCTGGAGGCGCGCTTCTCCGCGTCGTGGCCGTCGAGCTCCAGGTGGCCCAGCTCGGTGTTGGGGACGAGGACGCCGTCGGTGAAGACGGCGCTGCCGATGCCGGTGCCGAAGGTGAGGACGATGACGGTGCCGCGGCGGTCGCGGCCGGCGCCGAAGTGCATCTCGGCGACCCCCGCCGCGTCCGCGTCGTTGACGACCGTCACCGGCAGCCCGCCCAGCCGGTCGCCGAACAGCGCGCGGGCGTCGGTGTCGATCCAGCTGCTGTCGACGTTGGCCGCCGTGCGGACGGTGGCGCCGCCGGTGACCACGCCCGGGAAGGTCAGGCCGACCGGCCCCGTCCAGCCGAAGTGGTCGACGACCTGCTTCACGCCGTCGGCCACGCTCTCGGGCGTCGCCGGATGCGGGGTGAGCACCTTGCAGCGCTCTGCCGCCAGGTCGCCCCTGTCGAGGTCCACGGGGGCGCCCTTGATGCCGGATCCGCCGATGTCCACGCCGAAGATCTGCATGGCCCTACGTTACGACGGACGACTGACAGTCACTCCCCGTCGGACGGGAACGGGTGGCTCCGCCGGGTGGGAACCGGGGGCCTGCCGGGACCGGCCGCCGCGCCGGACGTCACTCCCCGTCGGTCGTCACCCGGCGCCGGACGTCACTCGGTGCCGGACGCTCCCGCGCCGCCCCGCTCCGCCACCAGCGCCGCCGCCTCGTCGCGCAGGTCGCGGCGCAGCTCCTTGGGCAGCGAGAAGGTGATGGACTCCTCGGCGGCCTTGACGATCTCCACGTCCTCGAAACCGCGCCGGGCGAGCCACTCCAGCACCTGCTCGACCAGGACCTCCGGGACCGAGGCGCCGGAGGTGACGCCGACCGTGGAGACCCCGTCCAGCCAGCTCTCGTCGATCTCGTCGGCGAAGTCCACCAGGTACGCGGCGCGGGCGCCGGCCTGCTTGGCGACCTCGACGAGCCGCTTGGAGTTGGAGGAGTTGCGGGAGCCGACGACGATCACCAGGTCGGCCTCGGCGCCCATCTGCTTCACCGCGAGCTGGCGGTTCTGCGTGGCGTAGCAGATGTCGTCGCTGGGCGGGGAGATCAGCTGCGGGAACTTCTCCTTCAGCGCGTCGACGGTCTCCATGGTCTCGTCGACGGAGAGCGTGGTCTGGGAGAGCCAGACGACCTTGGACGGGTCGCGGACCTCGACCTTCTCCACGTCGCCCGGCCCGTCGACGAGCTGGATGTGGTCCGGGGCCTCGCCGGAGGTGCCGATGACCTCCTCGTGGCCCTCGTGGCCGATCAGGAGGATGTCGTAGTCCTCCTTGGCGAAGCGGACGGCTTCCTTGTGGACCTTGGTGACCAGGGGGCAGGTCGCATCGATGGTGGCGAGCCGGCCGCGCTGGGCCTCCTCGTGGACGACGGGAGCCACACCGTGGGCGGAGAACATCACGATGTTCCCCGGAGGGACCTCCTCCGTCCGTTCGACGAAGATGGCGCCCTTCTTCTCCAGCGTCTGGACGACGTACTTGTTGTGGACGATCTCGTGCCGGACGTAGATCGGGGCCCCGTACTGCTCCAGGGCCTTCTCGACGGCGATCACGGCGCGGTCCACACCCGCGCAGTAGCCCCGGGGGGCGGCGAGCAGGACACGGCGGCCAGGCGAAGCGGTCATGGGAACCATCGTAAGGCCGCGTTCGGCGGGTCAGAGATCGCGTGGTCGTCGCGTTCCCGGGGAGACTGACCGTGAGCCGGGAGGCTGGAGCGACGGATGAGGCAGAGGCGACGGGCGAGGCACGGGCGGAGGCGCTGATGGCCGGGATGCCGGAGAGGCCGGGGGGAGAGGGAAGGGCGGGGCGGGCGGAGACGTCCGGGGCCGGCGCGGCGGAGCGGGAGGGCGGCGAGGGGCGCGGCCTGCGGCGCACGCTCGGCTTCCGGGACCTGGTCGTCTACGGGCTGCTGTTCATCGCGCCGATGGCGCCGGTCGGCGTGTTCGGCACGCTGGACGCCAAGTCGCACGGCGCGGTCGCGCTGGTGTACCTGATCGCGACCGTGGCGATGGCGTTCACCGCGTTCAGTTACGCCCAGATGGTGCGGGTGGTCCCGCAGGCGGGCTCGGTGTTCGCCTACGCGCGCGTGGGGCTCGGCCGGGGGGCCGGTTTCGTCGCCGGGTGGATGGCGGCGCTGGACTACGTCCTCATCCCCGCCGTCGCCTACCTGTTCTCCGGGATCGCGATGAACGAGCTGGTCCCGGGGGTGTCGCAGTGGGTGTGGACGGCGCTGGCGGTGGTGATCACGACCCTGCTGAACCTGTGGGGCGTGCGGGCGGCGGCCCGCGTGGGTTTCCTGGTGCTGGCCATGGAGATCGTCGTGCTGCTGGTGTTCGTCGTGGCGGCGCTCGTCGTCCTCGCCCGTGACGGCGCGGAGCGGGGCTGGCTGTCGCCCCTGACCGGGGACGGCTCGCAGGGGGCGTTCGCGCTGTCGGCGGTGATCGGCGCGGTGTCGGTGGCGGTGCTGTCGTACCTCGGTTTCGACGCGATCGCGACGTTCGCGGAGGAGGCCGCCGGCGGGTCGCACCGGGTGGCGCGGGCGCTGCTGTTCTGCCTGGCGCTGGCGGGGCTGCTGTTCGTGGCGCAGACGTACCTGGTGGCGCTGCTGGAGCCGGTGTCGTCGGCCCGGCTGGCGGCGGATCCGGGACGGCAGGGGTCGGCGTTCTACGACGCCGTGGAGGCGTCGGTCGGGACGTGGCTGCAGGACCTGGTGGCGGTGAGCAAGGCGATCGGCGCCGCGTTCGCCGCGCTGGCCGGGCAGGCGGCGGCCGGGCGGCTGCTGTTCGCGATGGGGCGCGAGGGGCGGCTGCCCCGGGTGCTGGCGCGGACCGATTCCGGGGTGCCGCGGGTGGCGCTGCTGTGCGCGGCCGTGGTCACGCTGGTGGCGGCGGTGTGGGCGGCGCGGCGGGACGACGGGATGGACCATCTGGTGTCGGTGGTCGACATCGGCGCGCTGACCGCGTTCACGCTGCTGCACGCGAGCGTGGTGGGCTGGTTCGCGGTGCGGCGCAAGGGCCCGGCGGTGAGCTGGTGGCGGCATGTGCTGGTGCCCGTGGTGGGGGCGGTGATCACCGTGGCCGTGATCGTGGAGGCGTCCGGGGCGGCGCAGGTGGTGGGTGCGGTCTGGCTGCTGGCCGGGCTGGTGGTGCTGGCGGTCCAGGGCAGGAGAGGCGGGCGGGGTCCGGCCGGTGCGGGGTGAGCGTGCGGGCCGGGGCCGTTGTCGGCGCCTGCCGTTACGCTCGGGCGCATGGCTGTGAACACGACTCCCGAGTCCCCCCTTCCCGTCGGTGAGGTGTCGCGGCTGATCGGGGGGTGGATCGACCGGCTCGGCGCGGTGTGGGTCGAGGGGCAGATCACGCAGTTGTCGCGGCGGCCGGGCGCGGGGGTGGTGTTCCTGACGCTGCGCGACCCGTCGTACGACGTCTCCGTCAGCGTGACCTGCTACCGGCAGGTGTTCGACGCGGTCGCCGATGTGATCGGCGAGGGTGCCCGGGTCGTCGTGCACGCCAAGCCGGAGTGGTACGCCCCGCGGGGGCAGCTGTCGCTGCGGGCCGCCGAGATCAAGCCCGTGGGGGTCGGGGAGCTGCTGGCGCGCCTGGAGCAGCTGAAGAAGAGCCTCGCGCGGGAGGGCTTGTTCGCGCCGGAGCGCAAGAAGCCGCTGCCGTTCCTGCCCCACCTCGTCGGGCTGGTGTGCGGGCGGGCCTCGGCGGCCGAGCGGGACGTGCTGGAGAACGCGCGGCGCCGCTGGCCGGCCGTGCGCTTCGAGGTGCGCAACGTGGCCGTGCAGGGCGTGCACGCGGTGCCGCAGGTGGTGCGGGCGGTCGAGGAGCTCGACGCGATCGACGACGTGGACGTGATCGTCGTCGCGCGGGGCGGCGGCAGTGTGGAGGATCTGCTGCCGTTCTCCGACGAGCAGCTGGTGCGCACGGTCGCGGCCTGCCGTACGCCCGTGGTGTCGGCGATCGGCCACGAGCCGGACACCCCGCTGCTCGACTACGTCGCCGACGTGCGCGCCTCCACCCCCACCGACGCGGCGAAGAAGGTGGTGCCGGACGTCGGCGAGGAGTACGAGCGCGTACGGCTGCTGCGGGACCGGGCGCGGCGCTGTGTGCGGGCGCTGGTGGAGCGGGAGGAGCGGGGGCTCGCCCACGCGCTCGCGCGGCCCGCGCTCCAGGACCCGCACCGGATGGTCGACGAGCGGGCCGAGCAGGTGGCGTCCCTGCTCGACCGGAGCCGGCGCACCCTGCGGCACCATCTCGACCGTGCCGATTCCGAGCTGACGCACACACGCGCGCGCGTGGAGGCCCTCTCCCCCGCCGCGACCCTCAAGCGGGGGTACGCGGTGCTCCAGCGGGCCGACGGGCAGGCCGTGCGCGACCCGGGCGAGGTGAGCGCCGGGGAGGCGCTGCGCGCGCGGGTGTCCGAGGGCGAGTTCTCCGTACGAGTCGACGCATAGGGTGAGCGGATGACCAGCGAGGTGGAGCAGACGGCGGCCGAGGCCGAGGCGCTCGGATACGAGCAGGCCCGGGACGAGCTGATCGAGGTCGTACGGCGGCTGGAGGCGGGCGGTACGACGCTGGAGGAGTCCCTCGCCCTGTGGGAGCGGGGCGAGGAGCTGGCGAAGATCTGCCGGCGCCGGCTGGACGGGGCCCGGGCGCGGCTGGACGCGGCGCTGGCGGAGGAGGCCGAGGCGGAGACCGGGGAGCGGGAGGGCCCCGGGGCCCCGTAGCGGGCGGCTACTTCCCCGCGGTCTCGGCGAGGGTGTGCGCGACGAGGGCGTTGGCGTGCCCGTGGCCCAGGCCGTGCTCCGTCTTGAGCCAGGCGACGAGTTCCATGTGCCGGGTCAGGGGCGAGGCGCGGATCAGCTCCTTCCACTCGGCGATGGGACGGCCGTACTTCTTCTCGATGGACGGGAAGTAGCCGGCGGGCCCCTTCACTCTCGTCACGCCGTCCGCGCTCTTCGCGGTGTTCGCGGTGTTCGCGGTGTTCGTCATGTCGGTGTGATCCCTTCCCGGCGCGGGGCCGTCCCGGCGATGTGGTCGCGTGTCACCTGGTACGACCGCGTGGGACGGCCGGAATCACCGGGCCGCCGGGCGTGACCTGCGTCACCTCACCCCCTTCGGGATGCGTGAAGCGGATCACCGCACCCCCCTTTTGGTTGAACATTGAACTTCCCTGGCGTAAGGTCACCCCCGTAACCCGGTCCGTACGGAAAGAAAGCCACCTATGTCTCTCCTCCTCGACCCCGCCGCCCAGGACCTGCTGTTCCGCGAGGCCCGCACCGCGAACACCTTCACCGACGAGCCGGTGACCGACGAGCAGATGCAGGCGATCTACGACCTGGTCAAGTACGGTCCGACCGCCTTCAACCAGTCCCCGCTGCGCATCACACTGGTCCGCTCCCCCGAGGCCCGCGAGCGCCTGGTGCAGCACATGGCCGAGGGCAACCGGCCCAAGACGGCCTCCGCCCCGCTGGTCGCGATCCTGTCGGCGGACAACGAGTTCCACGAGGAGCTGCCCGCGCTCTTCCCGCACTTCCCGCAGGCCAAGGACGTCTTCTTCGCCGACCGCCCGGTCCGCGAGAACGCCGCCGCGCTGAACGCCGCCCTCCAGGCCGCCTACTTCATCGTCGGCGTCCGCGCCGCCGGTCTGGCCGCCGGCCCGATGACCGGTTTCGACTTCGAGGGCGTCCGCAAGGAGTTCCTCGACGACGACCACACCCCGCTGATGGTCGTCAACATCGGCAAGCCGGGCCCGGACGCCTGGTACCCGCGCTCCCCGCGCCTGGCCTACGAGCAGGTCGTCACCACCGTCTGAGCCCCGCCCGGACACGAGGAAGGCCCCCGGCGGTGCTTGAGTTCTAGCGGTCGTTGCAACACCCCAGCCCAAGGGGTGCAATGGACTTCGAGATCCGGGAGAACCGGGGGCGACCGACCGGGAAGAGGATGGCCCGGGAGCGGGCCGCATACTTCCAGCTCATGGAGCAGGGCTACAGCACCCGGGAAGCGGCCCGGATCGTCGGGATCAACCTGCGTACCGGCAAGCGGTGGCGCAACGGCTGGCACGCGCCGGGCAAGGGCAAGAAGGCGGTTCCTCCGATCTACCCGCTGCCGGGGCAGACTCCGGCAGCGGGTTCTGAGGAACCGCCTCCGCCCTCGCGGTATCTGCGGGAGTGCGACCGCGTCCACATAGCCGACCGGCTGCGCGAGAAGGCGTCCGTCCGGCAGATCGCCGCCGAGCTGGGCCGCAGCCCCTCCACCATCAGCCGGGAGATACGGCGCAACCGCCGGCCCATGCCCAAGGGCGGATTCACCTACCAGCCCTTCCACGCTCACCGCCGGGCCGAGCGCCGGCTCGCCCGCCCCAAGGCGGGCAAGATCGGCCAGAACCCTGAGCTGCGGGACTTCATCCAGGACCACCTTGAACGGCGGTGGAGTCCCGAGCAGATATGCCAGGCTCTGCGGATCCGCTTCCCCGATCGGCCGGAGATGCACGTGGTCCACGAGACGGTCTACCAGGCCCTCTATGTCCAGGGCCGCGGTGAACTCCGCCGGGAACTGACCCGTGCCCTTCGGACCGGCCGGGCCGTGAGACGCCCTCACCGCCACGCGGCCAAGCGCATCAGCCGGCCGGTCAAGAACATGGTCATGATCAGCCAGCGGCCCGCTGAAGCGGCCGACAGGGCTGTCCCCGGCCACTGGGAGGGCGATCTGATCATCGGCAGGAACGGCAAGTCCGCCATCGGCACCCTGGTCGAACGCTCCACCCGCTACCTGATGCTCGTGCACCTGCCCGCCGGACACACTGCCATCGCCACGCGCGACGCGCTCGCCGCGACCGTCCAGGCCCTCCCACGGCACCTCTGGCGGTCCCTGACCTGGGACCAGGGCTCGGAGATGGCTGCCCACCGGGCGTTCACCGTCGCCACCGACATCCCGGTCTACTTCTGCGACCCGGCCAGCCCCTGGCAGCGCGGCTCGAACGAGAACACGAACGGCCTGCTGCGGCAGTACTTCCCCAAGGGCACAGACCTGGCTGCCCACACTCCCGAGGACCTGGCGGCCGTCGCCGCCGAGCTGAACAGCCGACCACGCAAAACGCTCGGCTGGGAAACCCCAGCCGAGCGCCTCGCTAAGCTCCTGGCCACAGCCAGTTGATCACCGGTGTTGCAACGACCCCTGGAATTCGCCGTGTGCCGGGGGCCTTCCTCGTGCGCCTTCGGGGCTCACCCCGTCTTCAGGGCCGCCGCCACCTTCGTCAGCTGGCCGAACGACGCCGTGCCGGTCACGACGGTCGTCGCGCGCCCGGCGCTCTCGCCGTCGCCCCCCTCGGCCGCCCGGGAGTCCTCCAGCACCAGCGCGTCGTACCGGCCGCCCGTGTACCGGACCCACGTCCGGCCGCCGATCTCCTGGGTGACCCCGGTCTCCCGCGCGCCCTGGCTCGCCTCCTCGATGAACCGGGAGCGCTTCTCCATGGACTGCTCGACCGCCACGTACTCGCCGTCGGGGGCGTGGTAGCCCAGGTGCCAGCGGTAGAAGTCGTCGCGCTGGAAGCGGACCGAGGTCGGCTTCCACGCCTCGGGCAGGCCCTCGGGCGCGGCGACCGGGTAGGGCGCGGCCCGGCGCGCGGTGAGCAGCTCGACCCGGTAGTCGGCCCTCTTGATGTCGGGTTCCGCGTCGTCGTCGTGCGGGATGAAGAGCCACATGACGCCACCCACGAGCACGATGACGGCCAGGGAGAGGACCATGTCCCGCGCCGTCTTCTGCTTGCCGTTCGTACCTGCCACGCCCCCTATCGTCGCAGGTGCCTGAAGCGCTCATCCGTGGGGTCCCCTGCTCATTTTGTCTGCCTAACGATAGAGTCGGGACCAACACCCTCATCCGGCCGTCGTCGTATCAGAAAGGTGCGCTCCGATGACCGAGCATCATCATCTGCCGTCCGAGCTGGACGTCCCCTCCGAGGCCCCCGACCGCAACCTGGCACTGGAGCTGGTCCGGGTCACCGAGGCCGCGGCGATGGCCGCGGGCCGCTGGGTCGGGCGCGGGGACAAGAACGGCGCCGACGGCGCCGCGGTGCGCGCCATGCGGACCCTGGTCCACACCGTGTCGATGAACGGCGTCGTCGTCATCGGCGAGGGCGAGAAGGACGAGGCGCCGATGCTCTTCAACGGAGAGCGCGTCGGCGACGGGACCGGGCCCGAGGTCGACATCGCCGTCGACCCGATCGACGGCACCACGCTGACGGCCAAGGGCATGCCGAACGCGATCGCCGTCCTCGCGGCCACCGAGCGCGGGGCGATGTTCGACCCGTCCGCCGTCTTCTACATGGACAAGCTGGTCACCGGGCCGGAGGCCGCCGACTTCGTCGACATCGACGCGCCGGTGTCGGTGAACATCCGCCGGGTCGCCAAGGCCAAGCGGTCCACGCCCGAGGACGTCACCGTCTGCATCCTGGACCGGCCTCGCCACCAGGACCTGATCGACCAGGTCCGGGAGACCGGCGCCCGCATCAAGCTGATCTCCGACGGCGACGTCGCCGGCTCCATCCTGGCGCTGCGCGAGGGCACCGGCATCGACCTGCTGCTCGGCATCGGCGGCACCCCCGAGGGCATCATCTCGGCCTGCGCGGTGAAGTGCCTGGGCGGCACCATCCAGGGCAAGCTGTGGCCGAAGGACGACGAGGAGCGGCAGCGGGCGGTCGACGCCGGGCACGACCTGGACCGCGTCCTGACCACCGACGACCTGGTCTCCGGAGACAACGTCTTCTTCGCGGCGACCGGCATCACCGACGGCGAGCTGCTGCGCGGGGTGCGCTACCGCTCCGAGACCGCCATGACGTCGTCGATCGTCATGCGCTCCAAGTCGGGCACGGTCCGCCGGATCGACTCCGAGCACCGGCTGAGCAAGCTGCGCGCCTACAGCGCGATCGACTTCGACCGGGCGAAGTAGCTCCGCGCCCCCTGGGGGCGCCGCCCGCGCGATACCGGAAGGGGCACCCTCTGTGCGGAGAGGGTGCCCCTTCCGCGCGTTCCCGTGTGTCCCGTCCGGGGCGCTCCCGTGCGTTTCCGGGCCTTCCCGTGCGTTCCCGTGCGTTCCCGTGTGTCTCGCGGTGCCGGCTAACCGGCCGCCGCTATACGGCCGGTCGCGCGTGCCGCTTTCTTCAGCTCCATCTCGCGGCGCCGGCGCCGGGCCAGGACCACGCGGCGCTCGGCGGCGGTGAGGCCGCCCCAGACGCCGTACGGTTCGGGCTGGAGCAGCGCGTGTTCGCGGCACTCGACCATGACCGGACAGCGCGCGCAGACGCGCTTGGCCGCCTCTTCCCGCGAGAGCCGGGCAGCCGTGGGTTCCTTGGAGGGCGCGAAGAACAGGCCGGCCTCGTCGCGGCGGCACACCGCCTCGGTGTGCCACGGGGCGTCGTGGTCCCTGTCCCGTGCGGGCACCCGCTGGGCCGGAACGGCAGCTACCTGCAGGGACGAATGCGGCGGTTGCAGCACGGTCTACTCCTGACGACGGCTTCGCGAGCGAGAGACGATGCAGCAAGGCCTACCCACTGTGTGCGCGCCTATGCACTGCGTCCCCAACCGCCGGCTCTGCGGGGGTCGTCACGCCCCCGCGGAGCCGGCCGGGCCGCCGCGGGGCCGGCCGGATTCACGACCGTCAATGATCCAGGTGTTTGCGCAGGCTCCGGTCGACCTTGCGGTGGACCCGGTCGAGGAGGTCCGCGACGATCTTGCCCCGCCGGGGCCGCGCCTCGACGCTGCCCAGCACGGCCCAGCCGTCGACGTAGACGACGGGGGCCTCGGCCTCGGCCGAGTCGCGGGTGTCCACCTCGAAGTTGCCCAGCACGCCGCCGCCCATGCCGCGCAGCGACACGTTCTCCGGGACGCGGACCTCGACGCTGCCGAAGACCGCGAACGCCTTGATCACCACCTGCTGGTACTCGAAGATCGCCTCGCTGAGGTCGATCTCGACGCTGCCGAAGACCGCCCAGGCGTGGATCCGGCGGCCCGCGCGGCGGCGGCCCTTGCGGACGGCGCCGCTGAACACCGCGACGACGTTCTCGTCGGGATCGGCCGGGATGGCGCCGGCCTCGGGGCGGTGGGGAGCGGGCGCGTAGGCCCGGCCGGCCCGGCCCTCGTGCGCGGCGGGCAGGTCCCGTACGAACACGTCCAGCTCGCCGACGGTCTTGGCGGCCAGCACGCCCTCGACGCGCTCGGCGTGCTCCTCCGCCGTGAGGCGGCCCTCGGCGAGGGCCTCGCGGAGCATGTCGGCGATGCGGTCCCGGTCTGCGTCCGAGGCGCGCAACTCGGAGACGGGCGGAGGTGCGGGCGGCTCCGGCTGCGGTGCGTGCTTCTGAAGGTCCACGGCAGCAGCGTACCGAAACGCGATAGATCGCGACTAGGGGTGGCGGCGATCCGGCGCCGGTGGGCCGGTGGGCCGGTGGGCCGGTGCAGGCAGCCCGAAGGCGGCGATGGACCGACGGCGGTGGACCGACGGAGGCGGCCCGGCAGCGATGGACCGAAGACGACGGCCCGAAGGCGACGGACCGGACGCGACGAACTGAGCCTTACCTCACAGACCCGCCGTCGGCGGCAGGTTCTACGCTGGTGGACGCTGCCAACGGAGGCCAGCCGCTGTCTGTCGTGAGTGAGGAATGGGCGAGATGCCTGAGTTCGCGTACACCGATCTGCTCCCCATGGGAGAGGACACCACCCCCTACCGGCTGGTGACCTCCGAGGGCGTTTCCACCGTCGAGGGACCGGACGGGCGGACGTTCCTGAAGGTGGAGCCGGAGGCGCTGCGCAAGCTGGCCGAGGAGGCCATCCACGACATCCAGCACTACCTGCGGCCCGCGCACCTGGCGCAGCTGCGCCGGATCATCGACGACCCCGAGGCGTCGAACAACGACAAGTTCGTGGCGCTGGACCTGCTGAAGAACGCCAACATCGCCGCCGCCGGCGTGCTCCCCATGTGCCAGGACACCGGCACGGCGATCGTCATGGGCAAGCGCGGCCAGAACGTGCTGACGGCGGGCCGCGACGAGGAGGCCCTCTCACGTGGCATCTACGACGCCTACACCAAGCTGAACCTGCGCTACTCGCAGATGGCACCGCTGACCATGTGGGAGGAGAAGAACACCGGCTCCAACCTCCCCGCCCAGATCGAGCTGTACGCCACCGACGGGGACGCCTACAAGTTCCTGTTCATGGCCAAGGGCGGCGGCAGCGCCAACAAGTCCTTCCTCTACCAGGAGACCAAGGCGGTCCTGAACGAGACCTCCATGATGAAGTTCCTGGAGGAGAAGATCCGCTCGCTGGGCACGGCCGCCTGCCCGCCGTACCACCTGGCGATCGTCGTCGGCGGCACCAGCGCCGAGTACGCGCTGAAGACCGCGAAGTACGCCTCCGCGCACTACCTGGACGACATGCCCACCGAGGGCTCGCCCCTCGGCCACGGCTTCCGGGACAAGGAGCTGGAGGAGAAGGTCTTCGAGCTCACCCAGAAGATCGGCATCGGCGCGCAGTTCGGCGGCAAGTACTTCTGCCACGACGTCCGCGTGATCCGCCTGCCGCGCCACGGCGCCTCCTGCCCGGTCGCCCTCGCGGTCTCCTGCTCCGCCGACCGCCAGGCCGTCGCCAAGATCACCGCCGAGGGCGTCTTCCTGGAGCAGCTGGAGAGGGACCCGGCGCGCTTCCTGCCGGACACCACCGACGCCCAGCTCGACGAGGGCGACGTGGTGAAGATCGACCTGAACCAGCCGATGGAGCAGATCCTCGCCGAGCTGACCAAGTACCCGGTCAAGACCCGGCTGTCGCTGACCGGCCCGCTGGTGGTGGCCCGCGACATCGCGCACGCCAAGATCAAGGAGCGGCTGGACGCGGGCGAGGGCATGCCGCAGTACCTGAAGGACCACCCGGTGTACTACGCCGGTCCGGCCAAGACCCCCGAGGGGTACGCCTCCGGTTCCTTCGGCCCGACGACGGCCGGCCGCATGGACTCCTACGTCGAGCAGTTCCAGGCGGCGGGCGGCTCGAAGGTGATGCTGGCCAAGGGCAACCGCAGCAAGCAGGTCACCGACGCGTGCGCCGCGCACGGCGGCTTCTACCTGGGCTCCATCGGCGGCCCCGCCGCCCGCCTGGCGCAGGACTGCATCAAGAAGGTCGAGGTCCTGGAGTACGAGGAGCTCGGCATGGAGGCCGTCTGGAAGATCGAGGTGGAGGACTTCCCCGCCTTCATCGTCGTCGACGACAAGGGCAACGACTTCTTCCAGGACCCGGCTCCGCAGCCGACCTTCACGTCCATCCCGGTGCGGGGCCCCGGCCTCGGCTGACGGACGCGGTGACGGTCCGCCTCCACGGGGAACAGTGGTCCCGTCGCGGACGCTGTGAGACGTGGAGGTGATCGTCGATGACCGACGAGGGACAGGACAGGACCGGCCGGAGCGAGTACCGCATCGAGCACGACTCGATGGGCGAGGTGCGGGTGCCCGCCCACGCCAAGTGGCGGGCCCAGACCCAGCGGGCGGTGGAGAACTTCCCCGTCTCCGGGCAGCGCATCGAGCGCGCGCACATCGAGGCGCTGGCACGGATCAAGCAGGCGGCGGCGAAGGTCAATGCCGAGCTGGGCGTCCTGGACGGGGAGACCGCCCGGGCGATCCAGGAGGCCGCCGCCGAGGTGGCCGCCGGGCGGTGGGACGACCACTTCCCCGTCGACGTGTTCCAGACCGGTTCCGGGACCTCGTCCAACATGAACGCCAACGAGGTCATCGCCACCCTCGCCAGTGAGCGCCTGGGACGTGACGTGCATCCCAACGACCACGTCAACGCCTCCCAGTCGTCCAACGACGTCTTCCCGTCCTCCCTCCACATCGCGGCCACCGCCGCCGTCACCCGGGACCTGGTCCCGGCCCTGGAGCACCTGGCGGCGGCGCTGGAGCGCAAGGCGGAGGAGTTCGCCGACGTGGTGAAGGCCGGGCGCACCCACCTGATGGACGCCACGCCCGTGACGCTGGGGCAGGAGTTCGGCGGGTACGCCGCCCAGGTCCGGTACGGCGTGGAGCGGCTGCATGCCTCCCTGCCCCGGCTCGCCGAGCTGCCGCTGGGCGGCACCGCCGTCGGCACCGGCATCAACACCCCGCCCGGCTTCTCCGCCGCCGTCATCGCGGAGGTGGCCCGCGCGACCGGGCTGCCGCTCACCGAGGCGCGCGACCACTTCGAGGCGCAGGGCGCGCGGGACGGCATCGTCGAGACCAGCGGGCAGCTGCGGACGATCGCCGTCGGCCTGACGAAGATCGCCAACGATCTGCGCTGGATGGCCTCGGGGCCGAGGACCGGCCTGGCGGAGATCTCCCTGCCCGACCTCCAGCCCGGCTCGTCGATCATGCCGGGGAAGGTGAACCCGGTCGTCCCCGAGGCGGTGCTCATGGTGTGCGCGCAGGTCGTGGGCAACGACGCGACCGTCGCCACCGCCGGGGCGGCCGGCAACTTCGAGCTCAACGTGATGCTGCCGGTCATCGCCAAGAACGTGCTGGAGTCCGTCCGGCTGCTCGCCAACGTCACGCGGCTGCTGGCCGACCGCACCGTCGACGGCATCGTGGCGCACCGCGACCGGGCGCGCGAGTACGCCGAGTCGTCGCCGTCCGTCGTCACCCCGCTCAACAAGTACCTCGGGTACGAGGAGGCCGCCAAGGTCGCCAAGAGGGCGCTGGCCGAGCGGAAGACGATCCGCCAGGTGGTGATCGAGGGCGGTTACGTCGAGCGCGGCGACCTGACCGAGGGTCAGCTGGACGAGGCGCTGGACGTCCTGCGGATGACGCATCTCTGACCGGGCTCGCACCGCCCGCGCGCCCGGCGTGCGAACCGTGACGCGCGCCGCAGCGTCGTATGCACCGGGCACCTAATATCTGGCCATGACGGACGGTGAAGCGGTGACGGCAGCGGCGGGGACGGGCGAAGCGGCGGCACGCGCGGGCGGCACGGCGGCGAGAGCGGCCGGAGCTGCGGCGCACGCGGGCGGGGTGGCGGCCCGGACGGGCGGGGCGGTGGCCCACTGGGCGCCCGGGAGCCAGATCCTGTGGCGGTACCGGGAGAACGGCGGCCCGCGCATACACATCGCCCGCCCCGTCACCGTCGTACGGGACGACGCCGATCTGCTCGCCGTGTGGATGGCGCCGGGCACCGAGTGCGTGAAGCCGGCGCTCGCCGACGGCACCCCGGTCCACCACGAGCCGCTGGCGTCGCGCTACACCAAGCCGCGGACCGTGCAGCGCGACCGGTGGTTCGGCACCGGTGTGCTGAAGCTGGCGCGGCCGGGCGAGCCCTGGTCGGTGTGGCTGTTCTGGGAGCCGGGCTGGCGGTTCAAGAACTGGTACGTGAACCTGGAGGAGCCGCTGGCCCGCTGGCCGGGCGGCGTCGACTCCGAGGACCATTTCCTGGACATCTCCGTCCAGCCGGACGGCCGTTGGCAATGGCGGGACGAGGACGAGTTCGCGCAGGCCCAGCGGGACGGGCTGATGGACGCCGCGCTCGCCGAGCGGGTGCGCCGGGCGGGACGGTCCGCGGTGGCGGTGATCGACGCCTGGGGGCCGCCGTTCTGCGACGGCTGGCAGGACTGGCGCCCGGACCCCTCATGGCCGGTACCGTCGTTGCCCGAGGACTGGGATCGTACGCCCGCGCATGTGTCCACATGAGACCCTTGATGCGCCCCCGGGCAAGAAACGTAGGATCGTCCTCCGCAAGAGAGCGCGGCGGCAACGAGCGGAACACGCGCTGGGCTTGACCGATCGTCACCGAGGGGCGGCAGGACGTGAGCGAAAGGGACGAGGGCACCGCCGGAACGGACCGCAAACAGTCCGCCGGCCGCACGGAAACAGCCTCTGACCACACGGGAATTCCGTTCCTGGGGCAGGTATACCGGGTATCGGGACTTCTGCGGGACGAACTGCGCGCGCGGCGCGCAGCCCCGGACGGATGGATTCGACACGCGTGACGGAGCACCCGACCTCCTTCGAACGCCCCACGGCGGGCGTCGACCCCGCGGATCCCCGCGGGGCGCTGCTTCCTGCCTCCGCGCCGGCGCACGCGCCCGGCGCGACCGCCTTACCCACTCCGGGCGCCCAGGGACGGGCTCCGGAGGCGCCGTCCGGCCCGGAGACGGACCCGGCCGGTGCCTTCGAGCACTCCCAGCCGGTCGCCGGGCAGGCGGCCGAGCCCGACACGCACCGGCCGCGGCCCGCCCCCGAGGGCATCCCGGCCCAGCCGGGCGCCGCCGTGGCCCCGGCCGCCGGGACGCCGACGGGGCCCGAGCGCCGTACCGGGCAGCTCCCGGCGCCCGGCCGGCCCACGCCGATGCGCCGGGACGGGGACCGGCTGAGGTTCGTGGGGGCCGCGACCCGGCGGATCGCCCGGGGCATGGACCTCGACGAGATCGTGATGGGCCTGTGCCGGGCCACCGTGCCCACGTTCGCCGACGCGATCCTCGTCTATCTGCGCGAGCCGCTGCCGGTCGGCGACGAGCGGCCGTCGGGCCCGCTGGTGCTGCGGCTGCGCCGCACCGACCGGATACCGGCCGACCGCGACACCGAGGGCGGGTTCATGCCGGCCGTCCAGCCGGAGCCGTCCGAGCTGGACTCGGTCGGCTCCGAGCTGTGCGAGGTGCGGCCGGGCAGCGCGCTCGCCGAGGTGCTGCGCGGGGTGCGGCCGGTCTTCACGGACGCGCCCGCCGCCCGTGCCGCGCTCCCCGAACTGCTCGGCGACGGCTGCGAGTTCGCGATACCCGGCGGGCAGCGCGCCATCCTCGCGCCGCTGCGGGGGCGGCGCCGGGTGATCGGGGCGGCGCTGTTCCTGCGCGGCCCGGAACGCATCGCGTTCGAGACCGACGACCTGCTGGTGGCGGCCCAGCTCGCCACGCACAGCGCCCTCGGCATCGACAAGGCGGTGCTCTACGGCCGTGAGGCGTACATCGCCGACGAGCTGCAGCGCACCATGCTGCCGGAGAACCTGCCGCGCTGCACCGGCGTGCGGCTGGCCTCCCGCTACCTGCCCGCCGCGGAGACCGCGCGGGTGGGCGGCGACTGGTACGACGCCATCCCGCTGCCCGGCAGCCGGGTCGCCCTCGTCGTCGGCGACGTCATGGGCCACTCCATGACCTCGGCGGCGATCATGGGCCAGCTGCGCACGACCGCGCAGACCCTGGCCGGGCTCGACCTGCCGCCGCAGGAGGTCCTGCACCACCTCGACGAACAGGCCCAGCGCCTGGGCACCGACCGCATGGCGACCTGCCTGTACGCCGTGTACGACCCGGTCGCGCACCGCATCACCGTCGCCAACGCCGGCCACCCGCCGCCCGTCCTGCTGCACCTGGGCGGCCGGGCGGAGGTGCTGTCGGTGCCGGCGGGCGCCCCGATCGGGGTCGGCGGCGTCGACTTCGAGGCGGTGGAGCTGGACGCGCCCGCCGGGGCCACCCTGCTGCTGTACACCGACGGGCTGGTGGAGTCCCGGCTGCGGGACGTGTGGACCGGCATAGAGCAGCTGCGGGAGAAGCTGGAGGCGACCGCCGAGCTGACCGGAGCCGACCACGCGCCGCCGCTGGAGGCGCTGTGCGACGAGGTGCTGGACATGCTCGGCCCGGGCGACCGGGACGACGACATCGCGCTGCTCGCCGCCCGCTTCGACGGGATCGCGCCGAGCGACGTGGCGTACTGGGAGCTGGAGCCGGAGGAGACCGCTCCCGGCCGGGCCCGGCGCCTGGCCCGCCGGGAACTGGCCCGCTGGGGCCTGGAGGAGCTCACCGACTCCGTGGAGCTGCTGGTGAGCGAGGTGGTGACCAACGCCGTGCGGTACGCCTCCCGGCCGGTGACCCTGCGGCTGCTGCGCACGGACGTGCTGCGCTGCGAGGTCGGCGACGACGTGCCGCAGCTGCCGCGCCTGCGGCAGGCGCGGGCCACGGACGAGGGCGGGCGCGGGCTGTACCTGGTGAACCGGATGGCCCGGCGGTGGGGCGCGACCCGGCTGAGCACCGGCAAGGTGGTCTGGTTCGAGCTGAACCGGTGACTGGACCGGTGGCCTTCGGGCCCCACCGGTGACGAGACGGCGCGGGGCGCCCGGCCACTGCCGGGC
>NZ_JBEXTV010000083.1:0-30143 GCF_040628835.1 Streptomyces sp. NPDC006134
CCGCGGCTCCCCCCACCTCGGGCCCACCCCCGGCGTTCCCCCGGGCGGGGGTGGGGTAGGGCCCTTCTTGCGGACCCGGCCCGGGCACCGCCCCGGCCCCGCTTCCGCATGAGGTGTGGGACTTGTTGCGCCCCTGCCCGCGCAGCGTCCTCGCGGTGACCGCGAGTCCGGCGAGGACGGCCGCCACGAGGGCGCCGAGGACGGCGGCGGTGAGGGCGCCGGTGCGGACCGGCGGAGGTGCCGGCACCATGCGGCCCACCGGTTCCTCGGGAGCGCGTCCTCGGTCCTCGCCGCACCCTGGTGTACACGTCCGCGGACGGCCAAGGCGCTTGGCCTGGCAGCGATGTGCGTCCGGACATGTAAGAGCCTCACCAGCGTTTCCGCTGGTCGACGGGCATGTGCGCCCCCGGCAGGACTCGAACCTGCGGCCAAGCGCTTAGAAGGCGCCTGCTCTATCCACTGAGCTACGGGGGCCAGGTGTGGTGGCCTCTGCCACGGTGCCCGGGTGGGCTGATCCGCGGCATCGCCGGGGACAAGGATAGGGCTCCCGGCTCCTTGTCCCGGTTGCTTCCCCTCCGTGACTCGATGTGGAGGTTCAGTGAAGCGGTCCCGATAATCGCAGGCAGGTGCGAATCGTGCATCGCTTTTGGCGTCCTGCGCATCGGGTGTTGTGCACTCGTTATGCCTGGGCTGTGCCGACGTCCCACTCTCCCCTTCCGTCCCCTATGTTCCGTCGGCGCGCAGACATGCTCATATGCTTCAGAATTCCCCTAAAATTGGGCATTCTTCGCATGTGGTGACCTTGGACGTACGGCCTCAGCTGCTCGACGCACTCTCCGCCCTGCGCGACCGTGTCGCGGCCGCACGCTTCCCGCTGCCCCTGCCCGGGGCCCCACGCGCGCGTGCCAACCGCGACGATCTGCTCGCGCAGCTCGACGACTATCTGGTGCCCCGGCTCAGAGAGCCCGAGGCGCCCCTGCTGGCCGTCATCGGCGGGTCCACCGGGGCGGGCAAGTCCACGCTGGTGAACTCGCTCGTGGGACGCCGGGTCAGCGAGGCGGGCGTCCTGCGCCCGACGACGCGGACGCCGGTCCTGGTCTGCCATCCGGAGGACCACCACTGGTTCAGCGGCATGCGGATCCTGCCCGACCTCACGCGCGTGTGGGTGCCTCACCAGGACCCCGGCGACGACCTGCTGATGCCCGGGGAGAACCCCGCGCGCGTGCTGCGCATCGAGACCGCCGACACCCTGCCGCCCGGCCTCGCCCTCCTCGACGCGCCCGACATCGACTCGCTGGTCGCCGAGAACCGCTTCCTGGCCGCCGAGCTTCTGTGCGCCGCCGACATCTGGGTGATGGTCACCACGGCCGCCCGGTACGCCGACGCCGTCCCCTGGCATCTGCTGCGCACCGCCAAGGAGTACGACGCCACCCTGGTCACGGTGCTCGACCGGGTGCCGCACCAGGTGGTGGCCGAGGTCTCGCGGCAGTACGCCGCGCTGCTCACCAAGGCCGGACTCGGCGACGTACCCCGGTTCACCGTGCCCGAGCTGCCCGAGTCGGCCTGGGGCGGCGGGCTGCTGCCGGCCACCGCGGTGGCGCCGCTGCGGACGTGGCTCGTCCACCGGGCGCAGGACCCCGCGGCCCGGCAGGACGCCATGGCCCGTACGGCGTACGGGCTCCTCGACTCCCTCGCGTCCCGGATGCCGGAGCTGGCCGGTGCCGCCGCCGCGCAGTACGCCGCCGCCCTGCGGCTCACCGCCGCCGTCGACGGGGCGTACGACAGCGAGCACGCGCGCGTGCGGGGCCGGCTGCAGGCCGGGGCCGTGCTCGCCGGGGACGCGCTGAAGCGGTGGCGGGCGTTCCCGCTCGACTGCTCCGCGGGCGAGCTCCTGGACGCCCTGGCCGAGAGCCTGGCCGCGCTGCTGCTGTGCGCCGTCACCGCCGCCGACGAGCGTGTCGACGAGGCCTGGCGGCGCGAACCGGCGGCGGGCGCGCCGGAGCTCGCCGACCGCGGCACCACGCCGGACGGTGTCGAACACCGCATCGGCCTGGCCGTACGGCGGTGGCGGCGGGAGCTGGAGGAGTACGCCGAGGAGGAGGTGCGCGAGCTCGACCGGAGCGTCGCCCCCGATCCCGAGGTCGTCGCCGCCCTGGTCGCCACGGCGCTGCTGGGCGGGCGCCGGGCGCGGTCCGCGGGGGAGGGGCTCGCCGAGCGGATCGGGGCGCACGGCGCGCTGCGGCTGCGCGACCGGGGCGGGCGGCTGCTGACCGAGTACGTGGACCGGGTCGTGCACCGGGAGCGCGAGCGCCGGCTCGCCCCGCTCGACGCCCTCGACATCCATCCCGAGCCCCAGGCCGAACTCATCGCCGCGCTGTCCGTACTGCAGAAGGAGAGGTGACCGGTGACCGCCGTCACTGACCAGGACCCCGCCGAGCACACCGACCACACGAAGGGCACGGCCCGCGGGGACGATCGTCGCGCGGGCCGGTCCCCCGGGGAGCACGGCGAGGAGGACGGGCACCCCAGGGAGGCGGCCTCCGCGGGAGGCGCCGCGGCCCGGGGCGGGCGCCGCCGGGAACGGGAGGAGGACGGTCACGCGCGCGGGCAGGGCGGCGGCCTCTTCCGCCGTACCGACCGCGGGAGCCGCACGGACCGCACCGACCGCACGGACCGCACCGACCGCACGGACCGCTCCGACCGTGCCGACCGTGCCGACCGCACCGACCGTGCCGACCGCGCGGGGCGGGGCCGGCCGCGCGGCGCCCCGGCCGAGGGCGCGGACCCCGCGGACGCCTGGGACGACGGGCTGATCGCGCGGCGGGTGAACGAGGCCGACGGCGCGGAGCAGCCGCCCGTCGTGTCCCGGCCGGCGCCCGGCGGGTCGGCCGTGACGCCACTGGCGTACGACGGGCCGCTCCGGTCGCGCCTGGACGCGCTGCGCGAGCTGGTGGGACTCTCCCGCACCCGGCTCGACGGCCGGACCCTCGCCGAGGCGGGCCGGGTCCTCGACGAGGCGGCCGCGCGGCGCAGACTGTCGGGGCAGCACACCGTCGTCGCCATCGCCGGCGCGACGGGCAGCGGCAAGTCGCAGCTGTTCAACGCGCTCGCCGGCGTGACCATCTCGGAGACCGGCGTGCGCCGGCCCACCACCGCGGCGCCCATCGCGTGCAGCTGGAGCGACGGCGCGGCCAGCCTGCTGGACCGGCTCGGCATCCCGGGCCGGCTGCGGCGCCGCCCCCTGCAGTACCCGGACGTGGACTCGCAGCTGCGCGGGCTGGTCCTGGTCGACCTGCCCGACCACGACTCGGCGGCCGTGCAGCACCGCGAGCAGGTGGACCGCATCCTGGCGCTCGTCGACGCCGTCATCTGGGTCGTCGATCCCGAGAAGTACGCCGACGCCCTCCTCCACGAGCGCTATCTGCGGCCCATGGCGGGCTACGCGGAGGTCATGTTCGTCGTCCTCAACCAGATCGACCGGCTGCCCGGTGAGGCCGCCGACCAGGTCCTGGACGACCTGCGGCGGCTGCTGGACGAGGACGGCGTCGCCCTCGGGGAGTACGGCGAACCGGGCGCGAACGTGCTCGCGCTGTCCGCGCTCACCGGGGACGGCGTCGGCGAACTGCGGGAGGCCCTCGGCCAGTTCGTCTCGGAGCGCGGCGCCCCGGCCCGCCGCATCTCGGCCGACGTGGACACCGCCGCCTGGCAGTTGCGTCCGGTGTACGTCACCGGGCAGCGCGCCGGGCTCAGCGAGGAGGCGCGCGAGGAGTTCGCGGACCGGCTCGCGGACGCGGTCGGCGCCACCGCGGCGGGCGAGGCGGCCGAACGCGCCTGGCTGCGCAACGCGAGCCGCGCGTGCGGCACGCCGTGGCTGCGGCTGTGGCGCTGGTACCTGGACCGGCGCGAACCGCCGACCGGGCGGCTCCCGCTGCGCGCCCAGGCGGACGAGGAGGCCACGGCCCGCCAGCGTGTCGAGCAGGCGGTCCGCACGGTCGCCGACCGGGCGTCGGCCGGGCTGCCGGTGCCGTGGGCGCAGGCGGTGCGCGAGGCGGCCGTCCGCGGCGCGCAGGGACTGCCCGAGGCCCTGGACGAACTGGCCGCGAAGGCGGGGCTGCCGCCGGGCCGGCCGCCGCGGCCGGGGTGGTGGCCGGTGGCCGTGTTCGCCCAGGCGTGCATGACGCTCGTGCAGGTCGTGGGCGGTCTGTGGCTGCTGGGCCAGATCATCGGGGTCATGTCGCCGAACCTGGGTGTGCCGGTGCTGCTGATGCTGTCCGGCATCGTCGGCGGTCCCGTCATCGAGTGGGGTTGCCGCATGGCGGCCAGAGGACCGGCGCGGCGCTACGGCCAGGACGCGGAACGGCGGCTGAGAGAGGCGGCGGCCGGCTGCGGCCGGGCCCGCGTGCTGGACGCGGTGGCGGCGGAGCTGCTGCGGTACCGGGAGGTGCGGGAGCAGTACGGGCGGGTCACGGGGGCGGGGGTGCGGTAAGCCCGGGGCCCGGGGCCGGAAGCGGAGGGGACCGTCAGGGCCCGGAGCTGGGGGCGGCAAGGACCGTCAGGGCTTGGAGCCGGAAGCGGCAGGAGCCGTCAGAGTCGGGAGCGGCGGGGAGCGTCAAGGCCAGGGGCCGGATGTCACCCGTCCGGGTGGCCGGGTTCTCCACAGGCGGCCGGCCGTCCACAGCGCCCGGCGGCTCCGGCCCGGCGGAGGCAGTCTGGCCGTGCGGCGATCGCGGCGCCCGGGGACCCGCCCCGGGACGGACGCGGTCGCCACGGCAGGCGGCGGCACGCGGCGCCCGCGCGCGGCCGTCGTCACCGGCGGCGGCGTACGGCGGCGGCGCGGCCGTCGGTGCCGAGGCAGCCGTACGGGAGGGGCCCGTACGCGCATCCGCCCGGCGTCGGTGTCCGGGCGGAGGGAGGGGTGCACGATGAACGAGACGATGGTCTGCGCGGTGGGCAACGTGGCGACGCAGCCGGTGTACCGGGAACTGGCGAGCGGCCCGTCGGCGCGGTTCCGGCTGGCGGTCACCTCACGCTACTGGGACCGGGAGAAGAACGCCTGGGCGGACGGCCACACCAACTTCTTCACGGTGTGGGCCAACCGGCAGCTCGCCACGAACGCGGCGGCGTCGCTGGCGGTGGGCGACCCCGTGATGGTGCAGGGCCGGCTGAAGGTGCGCACGGACGTGCGCGAGGGGCAGAGCTGGACCTCGGCGGACATCGACGCGGTGGCGATCGGCCACGACCTCGCACGGGGGACGTCGGCCTTCCGTCGCGCCAACAAGCCCGACGCAGCCGTCACTTCACCACAGACGGAGCCCAACTGGGAGACACCGGTGGCGGATACGGCCGACGCGTCCGCCCCGCAGGACGCGCAGCCGGCCTCCGTGACGTGACGCCCGCGATACCCGGGCCGCCCCGGCACCGTGTCCGAACCGCGGCTTATCGATGAATACGCACGGGGTGCCCCCGAGTTGATTTGTCGATAAGCCCTGTTCAGAGCCGCCTGGGCGATAACGATTCCGAGTCGGATCGGTGATCGGACGGCATCACCGGGAGGCACGGGGTGCCGCTTCCTTAGGATGCCGAACATGCCCTCCGGGGCTGCTGATTCTGCTGGTGGGACCGTTCCCCCCACATCAACGGGTCCTGCTCGAAGGGGATTTGGTGTTTTCTGCGTACTCCGCGCTGTCCGTGCCCGGGCGAGGGGCGGCCCGCCTCGCCGCCGCGACCATGGTGTCGGGACTCGCCGCCGCAGGCGTCCTGGCCGGTGCCGGCCCGGCCGCCGCCGACGGGACGGCACAGGGCCGGGACGGGGCGACCGCCACCGTGAACGGCCTGAAGACCTACGGCACCGCGGTGCTGGACGGCGCCATGGGCGAACAGGAGGTGCCGGCCGGCCTGTTCGAGATGTCCGTCGACGGCGGCGGCACGCTGCAGACGTACTGCGTCGACATCCAGACCCCCACGCAGAAGGACGCCAAGTACCACGAGACCCCCTGGAGCGGGACCTCGCTGGGCACCAACCCGCACGCGGGCCGCATCCGCTGGATCCTGCACAACTCCTACCCGCAGGTCAACGACCTCGCGGCGCTCGCGAAGAAGGCGGGGGTGCGCGGCGGGCTCACCGAGCAGGACGCGGCGGCCGGCACCCAGGTGGCCATCTGGCGCTACTCCGACGGCGCGGAGGTCCGGGCCGCCGACCCGCAGGCCGAACGGCTCGCCGACTACCTGGAGAAGAAGGCCCGCGCCCTGGCGGAACCGGCGGCCTCCCTCACCCTCGACCCGCCCGCCGTCGCCGGCCGTCCCGGCGAGCGGATCGGACCCGTGACCGTGCACACCAACGCCGACGGCGCGACGGTGACCCCGCCGGCGGACGCCGCCACGAGCGGCGTGCGGATCGTCGGAAAGGACGGCAGGGCCGTCACCTCCGTCACCGACGGCAGCCAGGTCTTCTTCGACGTACCGGAGGACGCCCCGCCCGGCACGGCCGAGCTGACCGTGCAGGCGTCGACCACCGTGCCCGTCGGACGCGCCTTCGCCTCCGAGAGCCGCAGCCAGACCCAGATCCTGGCCGGCTCCAGCGAGTCGGCGGTCTCGGCGTCGGCGACTGCCACCTGGGGGGCGCGGGGCCCGGTGCCGGCCCTGTCCGCGGTGGAGGACTGCGCCGAGGGCAGCCTCGACATCACCGCCGTCAACAAGGGCGACGAGGCGTTCACCTTCGAGCTGCTGGGGACCGAGTACAGCATCGCGGCCGGCGAGACCCGGACGGTGGCGGTCCCGCTCCAGGAGGGCCAGTCCTACGACTTCACGATCAGCGGCCCGGACGGCTTCGGGAAGCGGTTCGCCGGCGTCCTCGACTGCCGGACCCAGACCGGTGAGTCCGAGGACGGCCAGAGCACCCAGATCCTCGGCGAACCGGCCCCCGCCACGGCCGGCGGCACCAGTGCGGACACCAACCTCGCCGAGACCGGCGGCTCCGGCGTCACCCCGCTGATCGGCGGCATCGCCCTCGGCCTGGTGGTCGTCGGCGGCACGACGCTGCTGGTCCTGCGGAGGAAGGACGCCGGGCCGCGGGGGTGAGACGGAGCGCGGCTGAACGCCACGGCTTCCCGGCCGGCAGGAGCACGGGCGGGAAGCCGCACACGGAGGGGGTTCCCTCGGGTTCCACCAGCACGGGACCACTTCCGCAGGCCGGGACCACGGACCGGCACGGGGCTGCCCATCAGCGAAAGCAAGTCGGAGCCGACGCCCCTCCTGCTTTCCCCATAGGAGTGGCGGCCGGGTGCAGCGCGGTCCGCGGCGGGGGTACGGGAGCCGGAAGTACCCGGCTGCACGGTTGGCGGATGCGGGGGCGGCCCGCAGATGTTCTTCGGTGTACTGGGCAGGGCCCGTCGTCATCGCTCCGATCGGGATACGAGCCGGGGGCGGATCAAAGGAGGGTCGGCTGGCCATGGGTCGCGGTCCTCTGAGAGCTGGTGCATCCCGGCCGCAATGAGCCGGGCCACGGCGAGAGGGGCACACAGGATGCCGGCCGACGACATCGGCACCGACCAGTACGGGGCCGTACCGGTGGTCGGCTCGACAGCGTCCAGCCGGGGCACACCGAGGTAGGTCCCCCGACCGAGGCACTCCACGCCGGCGCCACGCCAGTCGTCTGCCGCCTGTGCCCAGGTGCGCGGCATGCGCGCGGGCACAAGGGCGTAGTAGCGGGGGCCGTGCGGGTCACAGATGACCGGACCTCCATCCAGCACCTCGTCCAAAACGGCGTCGATGTCCTCGGGTCCGGTGCTGTCGGCAACCATGTGGACCAGGCGGCCGGGAAGACGGACGGCGGAGAACAGCGTGCCCAACGGCAGCAGGGTGACGCGATGCTCGGCCCACTCCCCGCGGCCCTGGCGGGGCATGGGATGGGCGGACAGCAGCCAGTGCTCGGCCGCCAGGCGCCGGTCTGCGGCGGTGTGTACATGGGCGCCCTGACCCGTGCGGACGGGGCGCAGCGCGGGGCTGGAGCCGGTCATCGGCGGCCTCCTGGACCCACCGACCGAGCTGTACCGTGTGTCATGTCGATGCTCCTTCGCAGCGTTGGCCACACCCCGGGGCCGGTCGCGCGGCCGCCGGGGCCCGTCGTGTTCCTGCACCGATCGTCGCCCTCTCCACGTAGCCGCGGTATGACCTGCGGGTGTTACCGAGGCGGTAATACACTCGTTCCTGGTTCGGCGCCGCGCGGCGCAGCGCATACGATCCCTCCGGAAGCTGGCCCCATGGATGCCACGACCCCCGGCCCGCTCGCTCTTGAAGTCCTCAACCGGGACGATCTGAAACGTGCCCTGGCAGAGCACGACTTCGCCGAAGCCTTCTCACTCATCAAGAAGTGGGGCGGCCTCTCCCAGAACCGCATCGCGGCGGCCTGCCGACTCACACCCGGCAAGGTGTCCAGGATCATCAGCGGGCGACAGCAGGTGACCAGTTTCGAGGTGATCTGCCGCATCGCGGACGGGCTGTGCATCCCGGGGAGCATGGTCGGAGTGGCCGACCGACCCTGGGAGAAGAGGCCCGACCACCCAGCCCCACCGGCGTCTATGACAGCACGGCCCACCGACGAGGAGCTCTGGCACTCCACGGTGACCGTGCATATGGCCGCAGAGCTGACCAGGAGTGACCTTGTGATGGATCGCCGCGCCGCCTCCCGTGCCCTGGCCGGTGCCGCTCTGACAGGTGCCGCACTGCTCGACTCCCTCGAAGGCTGGTTGCAGCCCGCGTCGGCGAGCGAGTCAGGCCGACGCCAAGGCCGCATCGGACTGCGGGAAGTCCAGGAGCTGGAAGCCACCGCCCAGGCTTTCCGGGCCTGGGATCACCGTTTCGGCGGCGGCCTGCGCCGGAAGGCCGTCGTCGGTCAGCTCAACGAGGTCGCGGGCCACCTCGAGGAGCATCAGGACCCGGAGGTCGAGCGGGGTCTGTTCCGGGTCATGGCCTACCTCAGCGGCACCGCAGCGACCATGGCCTGGGACTCGGGTCTGCAACAGCAGGCGCAGAGCTACTACCTGCTCGCGTTGCGCGCCGCCCATGCCGGCCGCGATACAGGTTTCGGCGCGAACGTGCTGGCGGGTATGGCACGGCAGATGCTGTACCAGGACCGGCCGCAAGACGCCTTGGAGCTGGTGCGCTTGGCACAGAAAGGCGTGAGCAAAGCGGTCGCCGGGGCACGTGTGCGAGCCCTGCTCCATACACGCGAGGCATGGGCGTATGCCGCCATGGGCCGCGCTGCCGCCTTCCAGCGGACCACCACCGAGGCTCAGGAAGCGCTCGCCGAAGCGGGGGGAGACGAGCCGTACTGGATCGCCTACTTCGACGACGCGGAACTCGCCGGTGTCACCGGGGGCCGTCTGCTGGACCTGGCCCGCACGGACCCGCGACAGGCGGAGGCCGCCGCGGACGCGATCCGCGATGCACTGGCCAGGCGAGGCCCGGAGGCGGGGCGCAGCCACGCCCTAGACTTGATCGGACTGGCGGAGTGCCACTTCCTGATGGGAGATACGACCGGCGCGGTGGAGCAGACTCACCGCGCGGTCGACGCCGCTGCCCATACCCGGTCCAACCGAGTCCGCGCGCAGCTCGGGCAGTTGTACCCGTACACCGTGGGGCGGTCGGCGTCGCGTAGCGTCGGCGAAGCGCGGGCAAGGATCCGCGATGCCCTGTCGACGTGAGGAGTGCCATGACCACGATCGCCGTGACCGGACACATGGACTTGGCCTACAGCAGCGTCCCCCTGGTCGGCGAAGCCCTGCGCGAGACGCTGAAGCCCTACGCCCCCGAACTGACCGGTGTCTCGTGCATCGCCAGGGGCGCCGACACTCTCTTCGCCGAGGCGGTCCTGGACCTGGGAGGCAGCCTGGTTGTGGTCCTCCCTTCCAAGGACTACCGGCAGGCCAAGGTGAAACCGGACCACGCCGAGACCTTCGACCGGCTCATCGAGGCCGCCGCCGAAGTGATCGTGCTGGACCACGAGACGGCGAACCGCGCAGCGTACGAGGACGCCAACCGCACCCTTCTGAGCCGGGCCGACCGACTCGTTGCCGTATGGGACGGAGCACCGCCGAGCGGCAAGGGCGGCGGCACGGCGGACACGGTGCTTGAAGCACGCGGGACCGGTCTCCCTGTCGACGTCATCTGGCCTGAAGGAGCAGCACGGCACGGTTGATCACCGGACGATCCGGATGCTGCGGGTACGACGGGGAGAAGGCCCCGCCACCTGCCGAAGCAAGGGCGGGAGCACTACCGATCACGTTGATCGGCGGCGCTGCGGGTCGAGTGCCGTGGCCTGCGATACGGCGCCGGACTGGTCCGGCGCCGAAGCTCCGTCCCGCCGACGACACACGAGGGCACCGAGACCATCGTCCAAGAGCTGAAGGCTGTAGCTGCCGGGGCATGCTGCCCCGGCCGGTCCCTGCTCGCCGCGCTGCTCTCTGCTTCCCCCGTCGTCCTTGCGAGCCGGTCACATCCTGAGGCTCCGCAGGGTCCTGTACGAGGTACGAGGGGCGCATCGAAACGCGGCGAGCCCTGCTGTGCGCCGAACCCCTACACGTGAGCTCGGGTTCAGACCATGCCCGACAGAGTGAGTGACAATTTTCTTTGCTGGTTCAAGCCCCGGCTGCGCTCCGCTCCGCCGGGCGCGCTCCCGGCGCCGCTCCGGGCGCCGCTCCTGCCTTCGGCCCGCTCCGCCCGCGCTGCGCCGACGCGCGCCCACGGGTGGATAGGGCCGGAAGCCATGAGTCGATCACCGCACAGAACGGGCGCGGTCAAAGACGATGCCTCCGGCGGGGGATCGGCCGGCACCGGGACGGAGGGGGCGCCGTCGCCGGCCGCGGGCACGTTGGGGCGTGCGTGGGGTGCTTCCATCCCGACCACCATCGACCCAGGCAGAGCCGAGCAGACGCGGCCCAGGGCGTCCAGGTCGTTCGTGCAGTGGCGCGCTCCACCTGGACGCCCTGAACCACGCCCGCTCCACAGATGTGTGGGTCGACGGTGGACGGGATGGGAGCAGGGAGGGTGGGTTGGAAAGCAGCGGCGCTTACCTCACGTCCAACCTTGTGAGCGTCTCCTTTCCGTCGGCGGCTTAGGTGCGGAGGGAAGTATCTCAATCACCCTGGCCTTTACTTTCACTCCACTCACCACCACCCGCTTCCAGGAAAGTCGAAACTCTCGGCCTTCTTGCGGGTACTGCAGATCTGTCAATCTTTGCAACAAATCACGCACGGAAGAAGCTGGCAATAGTTGTTCAATTAGCCTGAGGCAGGTGACCGGAGGGCCGTCCAGCGATTCACGTGCATCCAAGTAGCGGGCAGTGCCAACCATCCAGGTCCACTCAATGTCGGAGAATGGCGGCCACCCTTGCGGAAGTTTAACAATCGCACTGTCTGAGATTTCTCTCTGAAGTCGTTTAATCTGCTCTTTACCCTTGTCTATTGCGGACTCTTGTTTCCAGGCGTCCGCTAGGACTCGTGCATCAATCGGCCACTTCGCTTCGACTATCAGACCGCTCTTACGGTCGCTATCGAGGGCTACAATATCCAAGTCCCCGATTTTTCGCCGATTTGAGGCCAAAACCTTAACCTCTGTCGCGACTTCAACTCCTGGTATCTCGGCAAGACGCGAAGCCCACTTGTTAGACAAGCGCCCAAGAGATCCGCCAAGTTTTCCGGACGTGTTGGGATTGGATGCGGCTGCACGAAGAAGCATCCGCTCCTCAAGGCCATCCGAAATCAAGGCGAAAGGCATCAGCAGCTGGCCATCCCACGGGATAATGGGGGCAGAGAAGGGAGTTTTCCCCCTAGGTCCCCGATAGGTGAGCAATTCGATGAACTTCTCCACGGCGGTACTCTTCGGGTTGTACTTCTTCAGCCATCGAATCATCGTTTCTGGCCGCATTGCAATATATGCCGTATCCAGGTTCGGCTCGCCCCTGAACAGGGAGAGCTGAAGGAGCGACATCCCTTTGAGCGTACCCATCAGCGGAATGGCCTCCCCGAGAGTCAACCCACCTAGGTCAGCGTCAAGCGCTATTTCCCACGGCTTATTTGCAAGATAGTTCTTCATGTGCTGGATGTAGAGGCCGCCGACCCATACAGGAACATTCTGATGAACGTTTTTCCGCCCTTGCTGGGTCCGGAAGAAGGCGTGCGCAGGCTCCAGGCTTGGCCCGACTGTATTTTTGTCCACATTCCCGGTGTCGATCTCCTCAAGGAGAACATCCAGGACCTCTACGGATGGATTGGTGATTGGTTCAATAACTATTCCCTTTCTTTGCTTTTCGATCCGGACGCGACCCGCCCTGCCGCCCTCCAGTCCAATTTGGATGACTCCCCAGTTTTGCGCCAACTCGAACGCCTCGTCAATTTCCTGCAAATTGGGCTCTCCGGTGGCTGAAGGGTCGCAGTACAGGAAGCTCCATTCGACGAGACGGGCGGTTATATTAGCCCAGTCTCGCGCTGCGCCTCCAGGTCCTCTTGCTTCCCATTCTTGAGAACCGGGAGAACCTTTGCGGACTTCTCGAACGTACCGAGCAGAAACCGAAAGCAGCAACGCATGTAGCGCCGTCTTCCCTGATTTCCAAATGGAGAGTTCGGCGGGCGCGCGCCTGGCTATATCCTGCAGTCTTTCGTATCCATTCATCGATTCACTCCCTCTAGTTTGAGAACCAGAACTAACGGAACCTTCGGCGCGTTCTGCACTACCGCTCAATGCCTCAAACTCGCCGCATGACGTTTCTCATCTCCTCTATCAATGCTGATCGGGCTTGGTGGCATGCTCGCCAGGCATCGACATACTCATGGGAGTTCGCGTCATGTTCAGCAACCACAACGTCATGAAAATCCAGCACTTTAAGGGTGGCACGACCGGCCTTGTCGACGAGTGCTCGTTGCGCCACTAGTTCCAGTCTCTGCTGTGCTGCGTAGACTCCGTGCTCACCGAGCGCGACATGCCCTTTGCCGACAAGTCCAGGGGAAGCCTCTGCCCGGGAGAATGCATCCATGGCTGTCGAGAGAGCCGTGAGGTACTCGGTGCAGGCGGTGAGCAGCGTGTCCCGCTCACGCTCCGAACGGTCGTGCCGCCAGCGGACATGATCGGCAATGAGCGTGGCAAGTACACCAAGTATCGTGCCTACAGCTGTCGCCACGAGCGTCGACCACTGCATGGGCCTCCCTTGCTGGTGCGATCGGCTCCCAGCAGAAGTACAGCAGCGAAGTACCGCAACCACAGCAGTCTTTAAGAGACTTGTCCTGTCTTCGAAGGGCTCTGGTGCGGCCGGTAAGACCGTTGGCGAACGATCTGAATAGAGCTACGGATCAGAAGCCGGCGTGCCACCGCTGTGCCAGATCGTGCGGGGAAGCTCGGGGAACAGCAGGAGTCGCTCGCCGGCCAGGTCGACTCCCTGACCGCCACACCGCAGGTCAGCTCAGCAGCCACCCCGGAGTGACCCAAGCTTCCCAAGCTGAGGGCTCGGGTGCGGTTGACTCCGGCTCGTCCCCACGGCCCGGCCGGCGCGGCTGCTCCCGTCGGCGGCACCGCACCGTGGCCGAGGCCGGTGGGGGTGCAGCGAGACATACGCGCGCCTGGTCGGTCGGCGCGTCCGCCGTCGTGGCTGGCTGTCGGTGGCTGAGGTTCATACGGCGTGTTCGATGGCGCCGCTGTCAGCCGATGACCGGTTCCTGGTGATCGACTCTGGGCCGTCCCTGGGCCGTGCAAGGCCGCCCGAAGCCGACCGACGGCGACCGACAGTGACAGACGAGCCGCAGTGCGCACCGGCGAAACCCCAGGTCAGCGCCCCCGGAGGTGACGGGTTTCCCCGCAGGGGTGGCGGTCAGGCAAGATGGGGTGTATCTGCCCACTGCCAGATCTCAAGTTGCCGGACGGTTTCTCTTGGCTGAGTTCATTTACACCATGCGCAAGGCGCGCAAAGCGCACGGCGACAAGGTGATCCTCGACGACGTCACCCTGAACTTCCTGCCGGGGGCGAAGATCGGTGTCGTCGGCCCGAACGGGGCCGGTAAGTCGACCGTCCTCAAGATCATGGCGGGGCTGGAGCAGCCGTCCAACGGCGACGCCTTCCTCACGCCCGGTTACACCGTCGGCATCCTGCTGCAGGAGCCGCCGCTGAGCGAGGACAAGACCGTCCTGGAGAACGTCCAGGAGGGTGTCGCCGAGATCAAGGGCAAGCTCGACCGGTTCAACGAGATCGCCGAGCTGATGGCCACCGACTACTCCGACGCGCTGCTGGAGGAGATGGGCAAGCTCCAGGAGGAGCTGGACCACGCCGAGGCGTGGGACCTGGACGCCCAGCTGGAGCAGGCCATGGATGCCCTGGGCTGCCCGCCCGGCGACTGGCCCGTCACCAACCTCTCCGGTGGTGAGCGCCGCCGCGTCGCGCTGTGCAAGCTGCTGCTGGAGCAGCCCGACCTGCTGCTGCTCGACGAGCCCACCAACCACCTCGACGCCGAGTCGGTGAACTGGCTGGAGCAGCACCTGGCCAAGTACCCGGGCACCGTCGTCGCCGTCACCCACGACCGGTACTTCCTGGACAACGTCGCCGGGTGGATCTGCGAGGTCGACCGCGGCCGCCTGCACGGCTACGAGGGCAACTACTCCAAGTACCTGGAGACCAAGGCCGCCCGCCTCAAGGTCGAGGGCCAGAAGGACGCCAAGCGCCAGAAGCGCCTCAAGGAAGAGCTGGAGTGGGTCCGCTCCAACGCCAAGGGGCGGCAG
This sequence comes from Streptomyces sp. NPDC006134, assembly GCF_040628835.1. Lineage (NCBI taxonomy): Bacteria > Bacillati > Actinomycetota > Actinomycetes > Kitasatosporales > Streptomycetaceae > Streptomyces > Streptomyces sp. NPDC006134. Next base: position 14,758 of record NZ_JBEXTV010000083.1, read on the forward strand.
GCCAAGTCCAAGGCGCGTCTGGCCCGCTACGAGGAGATGGCCGCCGAGGCCGACAAGATGCGGAAGCTGGACTTCGAGGAGATCCAGATTCCGCCGGGCCCGCGTCTGGGCAACGTCGTCGTCGAGGTGAACAACCTCGGCAAGGCCTTCGGCGAGAAGGTCCTCATCGACGACCTCTCCTTCACGCTGCCGCGCAACGGCATCGTCGGTGTCATCGGCCCGAATGGCGCCGGCAAGACCACCCTGTTCAAGATGATCCAGGGCCTGGAGCAGCCCGACTCCGGTTCGATCAAGGTCGGCGACACCGTCAAGATCTCCTACGTCGACCAGAGCCGCGAGAACATCGACCCGAAGAAGACGCTGTGGGAGGTCGTCTCCGACGGGCTCGACTACATCAACGTCGGCCAGGTCGAGATGCCGTCCCGGGCCTACGTGTCGGCGTTCGGCTTCAAGGGCCCGGACCAGCAGAAGCCGGCCGGGGTGCTCTCCGGCGGTGAGCGCAACCGCCTCAACCTGGCGCTCACCCTCAAGCAGGGCGGCAACCTGCTGCTCCTCGACGAGCCGACCAACGATCTCGACGTCGAGACGCTCTCCAGCCTGGAGAACGCGCTCCTGGAGTTCCCCGGCTGCGCCGTGGTCGTCTCCCACGACCGGTGGTTCCTCGACCGCGTCGCCACGCACATCCTCGCCTACGAGGGCGAGTCCAAGTGGTTCTGGTTCGAGGGCAACTTCGAGTCGTACGAGAAGAACAAGATCGAGCGGCTCGGACCGGACGCCGCGCGTCCGCACCGCGCCACCTACAAGAAGCTGACCCGGGGCTGATCTTGCGGCACCTCTACCGCTGCCCGCTGCGCTGGGCGGACATGGACGCGTACGGTCACGTCAACAACGTGGTCTTCCTGCGCTACCTGGAAGAAGCCCGTATCGACTTCCTGTTCCGCCCGGACAAGGAGTTCCGGCAGGGGTCGGTGGTGGCGCGCCACGAGATCGACTACAAGCGGCAGCTCGTGCACCGGCACGCCCCGGTCGACATCGAGCTGTGGGTCACGGAGATACGGGCCGCGTCCTTCACCCTCGCCTACGAGGTGAAGGACGGCGACCAGGTCTACGTCCGGGCCTCCACGGTGATCGTGCCGTTCGACTTCGAGGCGCAGCGGCCCCGCCGGATCACCGCGGAGGAACGGGAGTTCCTCCGGGAGTACATGGACGACGCCGAGGAGGAGGCCGTCGCCGCATGACGGTGCTCCACCTGGCCGACGAGGGGGAGGCGGCGGATCTCGCGGCCTTCCTCTCCCGGCTGCTCCACTACGACCGGTCCGCCGCCGTCCGGCTCCAGGCGGCCGGCACGGCACTGGCCGTCTTCGGGCGGCCACCGTCCTTCGAGGTGCTGGCGATCCGCGCGGTGCGGCTGGCCAAGCCGTACGAGAACGGGCTCGACGTCACCCTCGACGCGACCGTCTCCGCCGGTGAGCTGCTGGAGTCGGTGGACGAGGCCGGTGCCACGGCCACCGTCCCCGGCGCGGTGACCGGCCCGCCGTGGGCGGGCGTGCTGCCGCCGCGCGGCGGCTGGCGGCCCGAGCCGGGGCTGCCCGCCCCGGACGCGCTGCGCCGGCTCGTCGCCGCCGGTGTCGCCGAGTTCCGCGGCCGTACGCAGGAGCTGGCGCCCGAGCGGCGTACGCGGGCCGAGTTCGACCGGATCGGGCGGGAGATCTGGTCCCGCACGGTCGGGGAGACCGGGCTGCCGGTGCGGGCCGTGCACGCGGCGCAGTCCCTGGGCTTCCTGCGGCCCGCGGGGAAGACGGAAGGGGAGGGCCTCGGACTGTTCTCCTCCGGGGCGTGGCTGCGGCTGCGCACGCCCTACGGGTCCGTCGCCGTACGGCGGTCGGGCCTCGGCGGGCTGGGTCTCAGCGTGCGCTGAGCGGCGGCCCGGTACGGGCCACCGGCCACCACATCATCGGTACCGGGTCCCCCGGCGGGCCGCTGCCGGCTGCCGGGGGACCCGGCGCGCACCGCCGGGCGGCGCCTCGGTCCGGGCCGTCAGCCGGGCGTGTTCACCATCGACGCCGCGGCGTACGTCAGGTAGCTCCACAGCGTCCGCTCGTGCTCCTCGGACAGGCCGAGCTCGTCGACGGCGACCCGCATGTGCTTCAGCCAGGCGTCGTGCGCCGCCCGGTCGACGGCGAAGGGGGCGTGGCGCATGCGCAGCCGGGGGTGGCCGCGGTTCTCGCTGTAGGTCGTCGGACCGCCCCAGTACTGGATCAGGAACAGCGCCAGGCGCTCCTCGGCCGGGCCCAGGTCCTCCTCGGGGTACATCGGCCGCAGGATCGGGTCCTCGGCGACTCCCTGGTAGAAGCGGTGGACGAGCCGGCGGAAGGTCTCCTCCCCGCCGACCTGTTCGTAGAAGGTCTGCTCCTGAAGCGTGCCGCGCCGAATCTCATTCACGCCGTCCATGGTCTCAGACACGGCGGCCTAGGACTCAAGACCCAGGACCCGGCCCAGGACGCCCCATCGGGGAGAGCCCTACTGTGGAGACATGGGCGACCGGGACAGGGGGCGGGACCGGGACAGGGGCCGGGACACGGATCCGGCCGGTCTCGCCGCCTCCGTGCGGGCGGAGCTGGTGCGCGAGATCGAGCGCAGCGGCGCCTGGGCCGGTGACCCGGTGTGGCGGGAGGCGTTCGAGGCCGTCCCGCGCCACCTCTTCGTGCCGTACTACTACGTCGCCGTCGCGGGCGGCTACGAACGCCGCTGGGGCGAGCACCCCGACCCCGCCGCGTGCGAGCGCTGGCTGCGCGGCGCCTACGAGGACACCCCGCTCGCCACCCGGCTGCGCGACGGCGAGCTGCTCTCCTCCAGCAGCCAGCCGTCGCTGATGGCCCTGATGCTGGCCGAGCTGAAGGTACGGGACGGCGACAGGGTCCTGGAGATCGGCACCGGCACCGGCTACAACGCGGCCCTGCTCGCCCACCGGCTCGGCGACGGCGGCCTGGTCACCACCGTCGACCTGGACCCGGAGATCACCGAGTCCGCCCGCCGGCACCTGGACGCCGCCGGGTACCACCCGGTCGTCGTCACCGGCGACGGCGCGCGCGGCGTACCGGAGCGCGCCCCCTTCGACCGGATCATCGCGACCTGCGCGCTCCCGTCCGTCCCGCGCGCCTGGCTCGCCCAGTGCCGCCCGGGCGGCCGGATCCTCACCCCGCTCGCCACCGGCCTGGTCGCGCTCACCGTGCACGACGGCGCCCACGCCGAGGGACGCTTCCTGGACACGCCCGCCTACTTCGTGCCCCTGCGCGGCGGCCCGCCCGTGCCGGACCCGTACGAGCCGGGCGATCTGGGCGACGTACCCCGCAGGGCCCGGCAGGACGACCTGTTCCGGTTCCTGCTGGCGCTGACCCGCGGCGGGCTCGCCCCGCGAGCGGCGTACGTGCTGTGGGAGCGCGCGGGCGCGCCCCGCCGCGAGCGGTACGGCGTCACCGTCCGCGGCGAGCGCGCCCGGGCGTGGCTGGACGATCCGCGGGGGCCGTACACCTGGCCCCTGCCCTGACCCGGCCCAGAGCCCCTTCTGCTCGGGGCTCGGGGCTCTCAGCCGCGCCGGATGGTGATCGTCGTCCAGGCGCCGACGTGCACCCGGTCGCCGTCCTGGAGCGGCACCGGCACGAAGGGCTGGATGGGCTCCTCCGCGCCGTTGACCGTGGTGCCGTTGGTCGAGTTCTGGTCGACGATCGCCCAGCTGCCGTCCGGCTGCTGCACCAGCACCGCGTGCTGGTGCGAGACGCCCGGGTCCTCCGGCGGCACCGACAGGTCGATGTCGGGGGTGTCACCGGTGGAGTGGCGGCGGCGGCCGATGGTGACCTGGTTGCCGGTGAGCGTGCGCCGCTGCTCGGGCGAGTACGCGGGCAGGTTCAGGCCGGCGGCCTCGGGGCCGGAGCGCTGCATCATCGCCATGAAGTACTCGCGGTCCGGGCCGATGGTCGCCGTCCAGGTCGCCGGCTGCTGCGGTTGCTGCGGCGGCTGGGGCTGCTGCGACTGTTGCGGCTGCTGGGGGAAGCCGGGGCCGGGCGGTGGGGGCGGGGTCTGGCCGGCGCCGGGCTGGGGATAGCCGTAGCCGCCGCCCTGGCCGGAGCCGGGACCGCCGGAAGGGCCGCCGCCGGGACCGGCGGGACCACCAGGGCCGCCCTGGCCGGGGCCCGACGGCGGGGAGATCACCCAGTCGTCGCCACCGCCGCCGAAGGGCGAGCCGCCCGGCTGGGGCCGGCCGGTCTCCTGCGGGAACGCGGGCGGGGCGGGGGGACCCGCCGGACCGGGCTGCGCGGACGAGCCGGGCTGTCCGGGCTGACCGGGCTGTGTGTGCGGACCGGGCTGTCCGTGCGGGCCGGGCTGCCCAGGCTGACCGGGCTGTCCGGGCCGGCCCGGCTGCTGGAATGCCTGCGGGGCGCCTCCGGCCGTGCCCGGGCCGGACGGGCCCGGCTGCCGGAACGCCTGCGGGGCGCCTCCACTCGTGCCCTGGCCGGGCGGCGGGGGCGGGGTGGAGCCGGGCGGCGGCGGAACCGGCCGCGCGGGGTCGGCGCCGAAACCGGAGGGGCCGCCCGGAGCGGCACCGGGGCCGTTCGGTCCGGGCGGGGAGGGCGGGCCGGCCGGGCCCGGGCCGCCGGGGCCCGACGGTCCGTTGCCGAAGGGCGGGCCCGGCGGGATCGGCTCGGCCGGCCGGTTCACCTGCGACGGGCGGGAGCCCTGGTACTCGTACGCGTCACCGCCGAACGACGGGCCGGGCGGCTGCGGGAAGCGCGGACCCGGGCCGGGCGCCGGCGGGCGCGGCGCGGCCGGGGTGTACGAGGTCGCGGTGTTCGTCAGGAAGTTCCACCGGCATGCCTCGCAGAACGGCGCGCCGCCCTCGCGCGGCGTACGGCACTGCGGGCACAGCTCCGGCTCGGGACCCGGCGCGGCGCCCACGGGGCCTCGCGCCCCCGGCTGCCCGCCGGGGCCGTTCGGGCCGCCGGGCGGGGGGAAACCGTAGCCGCCGCCGGCCGGGGGCGGCGGGGGCGGCGGCGGAGGCACGGCACCGGCCATGCGGTGACCGCAGACCTCGCACCAGTCGTCGGAACCCGACTGGTGTCCGTTCGGGCAGGTCGGCATGTCGGCGCTTCCCTTTCTCAGACCACTGCTTCTCGGAGCACTGCTTCTCAGGTCACTTCTTCACGCGAACGGTCTTCGTGGACCGGGTCTCGAGTGTCATCTCGTCGGCCTCCGTGACCTTCGCCTTCAGTCGCACAGTACCGGTCGCGGCATCGACCACGTCCACCACCTTCGAAAGCAGTTTCGCAGTATCCGCGTTCCCGGAGGCGCCGGCCAACTGGACGGCCCGGCCCAGTTTGGCCGTCGCCCCGTCGATGTCTCCCGCTTTGCGCAGTTCGAGCCCCTGCTGGATGGCCTGGGCCAGCTCGGCCTGCCCGGTGTAGTGGGCGACCTGCGGGTTGATCGACGTCGAGGCGGCCACGTCGTCGGTCCACACGGCGCGTACGAGACCCTGGGCGTCCAGGTTCCGGGCGCTTCCGTCGGGCCGGGGGACCACCAGTGAGACCCGGGCGGCCAGCATCTCCTGGCCGACGTGCGCGGGCGGCACCTCCACCCGGACGTGGTAGTCGCGGGACTCGTCGCCCCAGGAGCCGGTGGGGTAGTCCCCCAGGCGCGGGCCCGCCCCGGTGCGGCGGCCGGTCAGGTCCTCGACGGTCGGGGCGACCTGCTTGACGAACGTCACAGTGGTGCCGACCGGGGTCCACAGGCGCAGGGAGACGTCGGCGACCTCCTTGCCCATGGCCTTCTCCATCATCCGGGTGAAGTCGGCGGCGAGGTGGGCCGGGTCGGCGACGATGTCGGCGGTGCCGAGCAGGGCGGAGGCGATCCCTGTGACCTCTTTCACTTCCCAGTCGGTGCCCACGCCGCGGGCGTCGCAGGTGAACCGTCCGGCGCAGGCGTCCAGCGCCGCCTTCAGGTCCGTCGGCGACTCGTGCTCGTTGCGCCCGTCGGTGAGCAGGATGCCGTGCCGGATCGTGACGTCCGCCGACGCCAGCAGGCGGCCGGCGAGCCGCAGCCAGGTCCCGATGGCGGTGCCGCCGCCCGCGCTCAGCCGGCGCAGCGCCTGCTTGGCCTGCTCGCGGGTGGTGGCGCCGGCGACCGCCAGCCGGCCGCCGCCCGGGTAGACCTCCTTGGCCACGTGGGTGCCGCCGATCACCGCGAAGTGCACGCCGTCGCGCAGGGTGTCGATCGCGGCGGCCGTCGCGTCGCGGGCGTTGCGCATCTTGGCGGGCGGGTAGTCCATCGACCCCGAGCAGTCGACCATCAGCGCCACGGCCGCGGACGGGCCCTGCCCGGGCGCGTACAGGTGCGGCGCGGTGACCGCGCCCCCGACCGTGCCGCCCCCGGTCGCGGTCACCGTGACGATGGCGTCGACCTCACGGCCGCCCTCCGGCAGGTACTCGTTCTGGTAGACGTCCACCGAGAACTGCGGCACGTTCGACTTCGAGAAATTGGCCATGCCTGCGTGCATCCCCCTTCGCGTCCCCCGGCGGCCCCACGGCCGCGTGGCCGGGCCGGGGCCGGGCCGGGGACGGACCGCCCCCTGCGGCCCGTGAGGCCCCGTACGCGCGCGGCGTCCCCGTCGTGCGCGTGCGCGGCCTCAGAGCGATCCTGCCCCCTGCGGCGGGGCCGGGAACGGCACGACGGCCACTGTTACGTTGTCGTGGCCCCCGCCGTCCAGGGCGTGGCCGACCAGGACCCGGGCGCTGTGCAGCGGGTTCACGGCGGCGTCGAGGGGCACCACCCGGGCCATCTCCTCGGCGGACTCCGCGTAGTTCCACAGGCCGTCCGTGCACACCACGGCCACGCCGGGGCGGTCCGGCTTGAAGGAGGCGGTGTGCGGCTCCAGTTCGTAGGCGTCCGCGCCGAGCCAGCCGGTGATCGCGTGGGCGCGCTCGTCGGCGTACGCCTCGGCCTCGCTCATCAGGCCGGCGGCGACCATCTGCGCCGCCCACGAGTCGTCCTCGGTGAGCCGGGCCGCGGGTGCGCTCCGGTCCGCCGGGACCCAGTAGACGCGGCTGTCGCCGATCCAGCCGACGACCAGCAGGCCGTCCGTCACCACCGTGCCGACCAGGGTGCAGGCCGGGGCGTTCTGGTGCGGGGCGTGCTCGCGGGCCGTGGCGGGCTCGTTCGCCAGCGCGTCGACGGCCCGTGAGGCGGCGACGATCGCGTCGTGCATGGCCTGCTGGGGGTGGGTGCCCCGGGGGAGGGCGGCCAGCAGCGACTCGCCGGCCGCGCGGGACGCGGCCAGGGAGGCGTCGTCCGGGCGGGTCGCCGAGGACACGCCGTCGCAGACGATCGCCACGGCGGCCGGGGAGCCGTCGGGCAGGACGGTGTGGCCGACGGCGAACGCGTCCTCGTTGCGGTGGTGGCGCAGGCCGCGGTCGCTGACGGCGGCGACCGGGCCCGACTCCTGCTCCATGTGGTCGCGTTCGCGGGGCTGGGCGTGCCCGCAGTTCTCGCAGTAGCCGTCGTCGTCGACCCGGCCGGCGCGGCAGGCCACGCACACCGCGGCGCCGGCGGCCGGGTCCGGTTCCGGTGCGGGCACCGGCAGGTCGGCGGCCACGCGCGGGTCCGGTGTCTGCAACGGGTACTCCTCGGGTTCCTGCGGGCGGTCGAGGCGCACGCCGGAGGCGGGGGCCGGGATGTGGGCCGGGGGTGTCGGGGCGGGCGGCGGGACGGGGACCTGCGGAGCGCCCGCCGGGGGGTACGGCGGCCGGGGCGGCGGGGCCTGGGCCGGCAACGGCGGCGACTGCGGGGGCGGAGGCGGCGTCTGCGGCGACGGCGGGATCTGCGGCGGCGGGGTCTGCGGCGACTGGGAGGGCTGCGGCGACTGGGAGGGCTGCGGCGACTGGGAGGGCTGCGGCGACTGGGAGGGCTGCGGCGGCCGGGAGGGCCGCGGAGGCTCGGAGGCCAGGGAGCCGCCGCCCGAGTCCGTGCCCGGCAGGTCCGCCGGCCGGTGCACCGGGGCGGGGCGGCCGGAGCCGTCCGTCTCCGGCGCCACGGGCCACGCCACCCCGGCCGGACGGCCCGGAGCCGAGCCGTTCAGGGCGATCGTCGGGCTGTCCCCGGGGCGCGCTGGCACGGCGGACAGGTCGTATCCGCACGCACCGCAGAAACGGTCACCCGACTCCAGGGGCTCCGCACAGCTCGGACACGTCGGCAAAGCGGCCTGCTGAGGCATCTGCGACATCAACTACACCCACGTTCGGGGGCGGTAACGGTTGGCACGTTCCACCAGGTCGATCCTCTCCTCGCCGCCCCGCGCCAGCCGGGCGAGCGTGCGGTACGCCCGCTCCAGGCCGAAACGCAGACCCCGTTCGTCCAGGCCGCTGCCGAGCAGCGTCCGTCCCCCGGCGGCATGGGGGTCCCCGCTGCTCGAAGGCCGCGAGCCCGGGGCAGGGACGGAACCCTGGCCCCCGGAGAGTACCCAGTCCAGCGCGCGCCCGAGGACTTCGGCCGACAACCGCTCCCGGCGCGCCGGATCCAGACCGTACGCGTCCAGCGCCTCCACCTGCCGCGCGGCGGCGGTCAGGTCGTCCAGGGACGGTACGTCGGCCGCGTCCGCCGCGCGCTGCCGCAGCCTGGCCCGTACGGCCGCCACGCGTGCGGCGGTGTAGTGGATGGAGGACTCCGGAACCGACTCCAGCGTCCGCACCGCGCCGCCGCGGTCACCGGTTGCCAGCCGGACGCGGGCCAGGCCGAAGGCGGCGCTCACGTAGCTCGGGTCGGCCGTCCACACCAGGCGGTAGTACTCGGCGGCGTTGTCCAGCTGGCCCAGCACCTCCGCGCACAGGCCGAGCGCCAGCTTGGGCGCGATCTCGCCCGGGAAGGCGTCGTAGACCGCGTCGAACGCCAGGGCCGCGCCCTCGTGGTCGCCGGTCACCAGCGCGGCCACGCCCCGGTACCACACCACCCGCCAGTCGTCGGGCCGTTCGTCCTCCAGCGCGGCCAGGGTCTCCAGCGCGGTGGGCGCCTCGCCGGTCTCCAGCCAGGCCCGGATCTGCCGCAGCCGGGTCTCGACCGAGGGCGCCGGCGCCGCGGCCAGCGCCCCGAGCAGCTCGGCCGGCGCGGACGCCAGGAGGCCCGCCAGGAAACCGGCGTTGGGGTCGTCCGGGTCGACGTGCGGCACCGGCAGGGCGAGCGCGGTGGCCGGGGCGTCGACGGGCTTGACCAGCCGTACGGTGCCGTGCGGGGGGCCGGCGGATCCGCCGGCGGGCTGCTCACCGGGCCGGCCGCCGGGTGGCGGGGGAGCACCGGGGCCGGGAACGGGTGGGCCGGAGAGCGCGGGGGAGGAGGCCGACGGGCCGGGGAGCACGGCCGACGGGGCCGAAGGAGCCGACGGGTGGGGTATCGGTGCGGGTGCGGGTGCGGGTGCGGGTGCGGGTGCGGGTGCGGGTGCAGGTGTGGGGGCGGGGAGCGGTGCCGTGGCCGGCGGGGTGGCGGCGACGGCGGCCTTCCCGCGGCGCCGCCGCCACCCCGCCGGTACCGCGCGTGCCCCCAGCCGCGACACCTCCCCGTCCAGCTCCGGGAACAGCTCCGTGTCCGTGACCCGCACCTCGGGGCCGAACAGCGTCGACAGGGCGGGCCGTGCCCGGCCCGTCTGGAGCGAGACGACCTCGCGCAGCACGCCGGTCAGCTGTTCCGCCATCTCCTGCGCGGAGGCGAACCGGCGGGCCGGGTCGGGATCGGTGGCGCGCACCAGGAGGCGGTAGAAGGACTCGTACCGGCGGAAGACCTCGACCGAGTCGGGGTCCGGCAGCGAGTCGGCGTAGACGTTGGTGTAGCCCTGGAAGTCGAAGGTGAGGACGGCGAGGGTGCGGGCGACGGTGTACAGGTCGGAGGCGACCGACGGGCCCACCTCCGCGACCTCCGGCGCCTGGTAGCCCACCGTGCCGTAGATGGCCGACTCCTCGTCGTCCATCCGGCGCACCGCGCCCATGTCGATCAGCTTGAGCTGGTCCTCGGTCTGGATCGCGTTGTCGACCTTGAAGTCGCAGTACAGCAGGTTGCGGCTGTGCAGGTGCCCGAGCGCCTCCAGCGCCTCGATGCCGTACGCGCACGCCTGCTCCACCGGCAGCGGGTCCCGCCTGCCGTCCGGGGTGCGGCGCGCGTTGGCTATCTCCTTCAGCGACTTGCCGCCGACGTACTCCATGACGATGTAGCCGTCGAGGGAGCCGGTGCGCTGGTCGAGGTGTTCGACGAAGTTGTAGATCCGCACGATGTTGGCGTGCTCGATCTCGGCGAGGAAGCGCCGCTCGGAGATGGCCGCGGCCATGGCGTCCTGGTCGCCGGTGTCCAGCAGGCCCTTGAGCACCACCCAGCGGTCGGAGACCGCCCGGTCCACGGCGAGGTAGATCCAGCCGAGGCCGCCGTGCGCCAGGCAGCCGGCCACCTCGTACTGGCCGTGCACGACGTCCCCGGCCCGCAGCTTCGGGACGAACGAGTACGGGTGGCCGCACTTGGTGCAGAAGCCCTCCGTGCGCCCCGGGCGGCCCGCGCGGGCCCGGCCCACCGGCGCCCCGCAGTCCGACCGCGAGCAGAACCGCTTGCGCTCCGGCACCTCCGGGTTCTCCAGCACCATCGACCGCGGGTCCGGCCGCGGGATCGGCGGCACCTCCACGAGTCCGGCGCCCAGCCGCCCGCGCGCGGAGGAACCGGCGGCCGACCCGGAGCTGCGCACCGACACCGAGCGGCTCGTCGACCGGCCCGACAGGGAGCGGGAGAGCCGGCCCGACACCGAGCGGCGCGACTTGGATGATTGCGACGACCGCGACGACCGCGACGACGTACGGGAGCTGCCGCTGCCGGAGCTGCCGCTGCCCGCCGAGCCCTTGCTGCCGCCGGTCATCCCGGTCGGTGCCGTGCCGACCGTCCCGTCCCCGGAGACGACCGGCGCCAGACCGCAGGTGCCGCAGTACAGCTCGCCCCCGCCCATGTCCTCGTACGCGCCGTCGCAGCCGGGACGCTGACAGGACTGCCGTGCCTCACTCATCGCGCCGCCTCCCCCTCGTCGCTCACGCGCCCGGCCCCCCGGCGTCGCGCGGACCCCCTTGCCCCGGGACGCGCGGGGCCGTGCCGAGCGCCTCCGCCACCGCCTGCTGGTAGCGCAGCACGGCCTGCTCGGCGGCGCGCAGGTCGCAGGGCGCGCTCCACAGCATGCGGCGCGCCCTCTCGTACCGCTCGACCAGCTCGGGGTCCTCCGCCAGGCCGTGCCGGGCCGCCTTCGCCTTGTACGCGTCGAGACGGCCGCGCAGTTCGGCGCGGACCGCCAGGGGCGCGGTGACCGCGGTCAGCGACTCGCGGGCGCGCAGCAGTTCGTCCTCCGCCTTCTGCTCCAGGGACTCCAGCAGCGGGGAGAGGCGGTGCCACTGGGCGCGCCTGCGGTACTCGGCGGCCGTCGCCAGCTGCTCCTGCAGCGCGGTCGGCGGACCGCTGACCACCGGCACCTCCGTCGCGGCGATCTTCGCGAGGACCTCGCCGCGCGCGGTGCGCGCCTCGGCGAGCGTGCGGTCCGCGCGGCTGAGGACGTCCCGCAGCCGCACGATCCGCTGCTCCGCATCCTGACGGACCGTCAGCACGGCGTCGATCTCGCGGCGTACGTCCTCCAGCGCGCGTGCCTGGCGGTCGTACACCGTGGTGTCCGGCCGGCCGCCGCCCGGGGCCGAACTGCCCTCGGCCGGGCGCCAGAACGCCAGCGGGTCCGACACCACCTGCTCGCGCAGCCTCGTCAGCGTGTGCGTGATGCGCTCCAGGTCGTCGCCGGCCGGGTGCTCGCCGGGGCGGACGCCGACGGAGTGCGCCAGCTTGCGGGTGCGGTGGAGTTCGGCGGCGAGCAGGTCGATGCGGGCGGGCAGCGCCGACCAGACCGCGTCGGCGGCGACCACCACGTCCAGCGACGCCGCGTACAGCTCGTTCATCCGGTCCACGAGGGCGGCCAGGGTGAAGCGTTCGCTCAGGCGGCCCGGAGCACCGTGTGCCGTGGGGGCGCCCGCGGCGGCCACCGCGCCGCCCGCGACCGTGACGCACGCGCCGCGCAGCAGCTCCGTCAGCTCCGCCAGGTCCTCGCGGCCGGCCCAGCGGCGGCGGGCGCGGATCTCCCGGGCGGTGCGCAGCGCGTCCGTGTACGCGTCGAAGTACGTCCACAGCAGCGTGATCGACGCCTCCGTGGCCTGCCAGCGCTCCGCGGTGACGCCCGTCAGGCGGGCGCCTTCGAGGAGCCGGCGGCCTGCGTGGTCCTGGAGGGCCAGGAGCGAGGTCTCGATCGCCTCGTGCTCCGCGCCGAGCCGCGCCAGCGCACGGTCCACCTCGTCCCGGTCCATCACCGGCCCGGTGGATTCCGCGACGCCCATCGATCACCTCTCGCTTCTCGCTGCTGTGGGTGGTGGTGGCGGTGCCCGCGGCGCCGTCAGCTCTTGCGCAGGTACTCCGGTGCCGGGGGCTCCGACGTCGTCTCGTCGTCGCCCAGTGTCGCCGACAGCCACTTGTCGTACGACGCCTGCCAGCCGTTCGCCTCGTCCGCGCGGAAGTCCACCAGGATCCGGTTGACCCGGCGTACCAGATCGTCGGCGTCCTTCTTCATCGCCACGCCGTAGTACTCGGTGGTGAACGCCTTCCCCTTGAGCTGCACCGTCGGGTCCTGCGCGGCCTGGCTCGCGGCGAGCGCGGTGTCGGTGACCACCGCGTCCACCTCGCCGAGTTGCAGCCGGACCAGGCAGTCCAGCTGGTTCGGCACGGTGGTGGAGAAGTCGGCGGAGGCCACGAGCCTGCCTGTCTTCCGGTGCGCCTCCAGCGTGCTGTACGCCGTCGAACCCGCCGCCACGCAGATCTTCTTGTGCGCCAGTGTGCCGTCGTAGCCGGTGATCGGCGAGGACTTGGGCGCCAGGAGCTGCTGGCCGCTGCGGAAGTAGGGCGCGGAGAAGGCGACGTCCTCGATGCGGTCGCAGTTGATCGTCATGGTGCGGACGACCATGTCCACCCGGCCGTCCTGGATCGCCGGGATGCGCTGGTCGGTGGGGATCGCCTTGAACTGGACCGCGTCGGGGTCGCCGAGGATGTCCTCGGCGATCCGGCGGACCAGGTCGATGTCGAAGCCCTCCAGCGCGGCGTCGTCGCCGCCGTTGGGGTCGCGGTAGCCCCAGCGGTAGCTGTTCTGGTCGACGCCGACGATCAGTTTGCGCTTCTCGCCCGGGCGTTCCTTGATCGTCGTGATCGTCGGCCCGTCCTCGGAGGACGGGGACAGCGTCTGCTTCTCCGGGTCCTCGCACTCCTGCGCCGCCCGGGTCTGGCTGCCCTGGGCGGCGCCCCGGCCGCCGTGCGCGCCGCCGGCACCGGCGCCGGCGCCGCCGTGCGACCGGGCCGCCGGCAGCAGCAGGGCGAAAGCCACCGCGAGGGCACAGACGACCGCCATCGCACCCACTCCGCCCCAGCCCCTCAGGCTGGCCCGCAGACGTCGCGCACGCATCCTCATGCCCCCTTCCACCGGTCCTCCTTCCTCCCGGTACTCCGGCACTTCCCCCTGTTTCCCGGCCTGTTCACCCGACACGTCCACCCGGCACGTCACCGGTACTCCGACAGCCTGCGGCCGATGCCCAGCACCGCGCCGGCCGCGCCCAGGACGCCGAGGACCGCGGCGCCCGCCGGCAGGCCCGTCATCGCGTCCCGGCCGGCCCCGGCCGCCCGCTCGAACTCGCTCTCCTCGTGGGCGAGAGCGGCGGCGAGGTGGGTGTCGACGTTGTCGAAGCACTCGCCCGTGGCGCCCTTGCCGCCGATCACCTTCGCCAGCGCCTGCCGGTAGTTGCCGTTCTCGTCCTGGGCCCGGGCCGCCCGGTGGCGCTTCTGCCACTCCCGCACGTTGCCGGCCGCCGCCGCGACCGGCCGCTCGCCCGCCCGGTCGTCGGCCAGCCGCCCGGCATCGGCCAGCCGGTCGGCGAGCACCCTCATCTCCCGCCGGTAGTCGTGGTCGTAGGCGTCGTACGTGACACCGCCGACCTTCTCGGTCTCCGCGCCGCGGGCCACCAGGGTCAGGTTCTCGTTGCCGCGCGCCTTGAGGGAGGCGATGCGGGCCTCGTGCAGCACGTCCAGGGAGCGGACGCCGTGCTCGCGGGAGTCCTCCAGGTGGGCGCGGGCGACACCATGGCCGGCGACCAGCCACAGCAGGGCGGCGGCGGTGGCGGCGGTCGCGGCGGCCAGGCCGGGGTTGAGGACCCGGTGGGTGCGCAGGTAGGTGCGGCGCTGCGCCCAGGCCAGGGCGGCCAGGGCGAGGACGCCGAGGGCGATCGCCGCCCACGGGTGGGGCGTGGCGTCGGCGTAGTCGCCGCGCAGGCGCCGGTTCTCGCTCTTGTAGAGGGCCTCCGCCGCCGGGAGCATCTCCTCCTGCATCTTCTCGTTGGCGTAGCGCAGGTAGGCGCCGCCGACCGGGAAGCCCTGGCGGTTGTAGACGCGGGCGCGTTCGATCAGGCCCTTGTACTCCGGCAGGAGGCGGTTGAGGCGGGTGACGGTCGCGGCGGCGGGGGAGTCGGGGTCCGAGTTGGCGGCGGCCGTCACGAGCTTGGCGGCGGCCGTGCGGATGTCCTCCTCGTAGCGTTCGCGGGACGCCTCGGTCTCCTGGCCGCCGGCGAGGAACCCGCCGGCGGCGGCGGTGTTGGCGTCGGCCAGGGAGCGGTAGATGTCGGCGGCGTCGGAGCTGAGGGGCTGGCTGCCGGTGAGCACGTCGTCGGCGGCGGCGGCGCGGCCGGTGGTCTGCCAGGCGGTGACGGCGCCGAAGGCGACGACGAGGAGGGCGAGGACGGCACCGATGATGCGCAGTCGGCCTGGCTCGGTGGTGGCGGCGGCGCGCAGCCGGTCGGCGCCCTCGGCGAAGGCGGTGCGGCGGGGGCCCGGCGGTGGGGCGGGAGCGGACGGGGCGGGAGCGGACGGGACGGCGGGGGCGTTGCCCGGGTGCGCCGGGCCGCCCTTCAGCGTGTGCGTCACTGCCGACCTCCCCCGTGGTCACCCCGTCACCGCAAGTATCGCTGGCGGGACCGGGATCCGCACCGGCCTTCGCGGGATCTTGCCGGAACGTGCAGGAACGTGGACCGGTCGCGGAACTCCGCACCACCCCTGTCCATGGACACGCCGGACGAGGCGGCGCGGTTCCCGGCGACGGCCCGTCTCCGGCGGTCGCGTGCGGCCCCGGCGCGCCCCGCGACGCCCGCGACGCCCGCGACCGCCGGAGACGCCCGCGACGCCCGTGACGCCCGTGCGGCCCCGGCGGGGCGCGCCGGGGCCGCCCGGGCGTGCCGGGCGGGGTGGGGCGGGTGGGGGCAAGC
>NZ_JBEXTV010000084.1:0-29882 GCF_040628835.1 Streptomyces sp. NPDC006134
ACCCCCCTTCTGTTGGGTTTTGTGTGGGATATTTAAGTTGGGCGTGTCCGTGGGCTGGGTGGCGCGCCTGGTGGGGCTGTCGCGCGGGGGGGGGCGGGGGGGGGGGGCCACCGCCGCACGGCGGGACGGACGGTGCGGGTGGTGCGAGCCGTGCGGGCCGTACGGCCGTGCGATCAGCCCTGGTCCGCCACGAAGGACGCCATCCAGGTCAGGGCCGCGTTCCAGTTGATGGTGATCTCGTTGGTCGACCAGGACTGGATGTCGTCGATGTAGCAGAACTGGCCGACGCAGCCCTGGAGCTTGCTCTGGGCCACGGGGTCCTGGATGCTCGAGTTGGGACCGCCGGAGAGCGATCCGGCCGGCGGGTTCGGCAGCTTCGGGTCGAGCTGGCGGGCGTACCAGCGGCTGTGCTGGTTCTGCGAACTGACCTCTCCGTAGCCGGTGACGTAGGAGATGTTCAGCGCGTTGCGGCCGAGGACGTAGTCCATGCTCTGGACCGCGCCGTCGCGGTACTTCGAGCCGCCCGTGATGTCGTAGGCACTGGCCAGCACGACCGCGTTGTTCAGCATCTGGTGGGTGGAGCCCCAGTCGTACTTGTTGCCGTCGGGGGCGTACGGCATGCCGTACGGGTGGGCCTTGAGGGTGGCCAGGTAGCGGTCGGCGCCCCGGACGACGGACTGGCGGACCTTGTCCCGGCCGGGGAGCCGGCTCGGCACGGTGGCCAGGTCCAGGCGGGCCGCCGCCGCGGTGCGCGCCCAGTCGAAGCCGATCGGGCCGAAGATGTCCGCGGTGTGGACCGGGGAGTTCAGCACGTGGTCCGCGAACTGCTTCTCGCCGGTGGTGAGGTAGAGCTCGGCCGCCGCCCAGTAGAACTCGTCGTCGATGTTCCGGTCCGGGTAGGCCCCGCCGCCGATGCCGTCGTTCTCGTCCGCGTAGACGTCCGGGTGCGCCTGGGCCGCCGCCCACGCCTTGCGGGCCGCGGCGAGCGCCTTCGCGGCGAACTCGGGGTCGTGGGGCTTGTACAGGCGGGCCGCCTGGGCGGTCGCCGCGGCCAGGTTGAGGGTCGCCGCGGTGGTCGGCGGGTGCAGTTCGCGCTTTTGCGGGTCGTCGCTGGGCAGCAGCGGCAGCCCGGTCCAGTTCTCGTCGTGGACCTTGTGATGGGCCATGCCGGCCAGCGGCTGCCCGTCCGGGACCTGCATCTTCAGCAGGAAGTCCAGCTCCCAGCGGACCTCGTCGAGCAGGTCGGGCACCTTGTTGCCGCTCTCGGGGATGGCGAGCGAGCCGTCGCGGAACTTCTCCGGCTGCCCGGTGCGGGCGTGCAGGGCGCGCTCGTAGGTGCTCAGCAGCTCCCACACGGAGATGCCCGCGTTGACGACGTACTTGCCGTGGTCGCCCGCGTCGTACCAGCCGCCGGAGACGTCGAGGCGGTAGTCGCACACCCCGGGCTGACACGGTACGTCGGTGTCGCCCTGGTTGGGCGCGACGCCCACGTGCCCGGCCGGACGGGCGTAGCCCGGGCGCAGGTCGTCCCGTATCGCCAGGCCGCTGCGCTGGGTGTAGTAGAACTTCGCCGCGTCCACGCTGAGCCGCTCGTACGCGTCCGTGCCGATGTCGAACGGCCGGCTGGTCTCCCCGTCGGCGACCAGCGTGAAGTCCTTGCCCCGCGTCCTGTAGCCGCCGAAGTCGATGGAGTGGACGTTCTGCCCGGAGGAGGCGTCGGTCCCGCGCGGCACGCTCCAGCCGCGGGCGACCACCGCGCCGGCGCCGTTCTTCAGCTGCCAGGGCAGCCGGGTGGTGGCGTCGGTGACGAGGGTGGCGTTCTTCGGCCCGGCCGGCAGGTAGGCGACCTGGTTGACGCGGACCCGGGGGCCGGTGTCGGGCTCGTACCGCTCGGGCGGCACCCCGCCCAGCAGGGACACGTCGTCCACGCAGAACCGCCAGGGGTCGGCACTGCCGCCGAGCTGGAAGGCGACCTGCCCCTGGGCGGTGTCGACGGGCGAGGTGAAGGTGTAGGAGTAGGTGTTGCCCGAGACGCTGAGCTGCGGGCTCACCTCGTGGTAGGTGTCGTACGGGGCGACCGACAGGCCCACCACGGCCCGGACCACGTGGTCGGCCGGGGTGCCGTCGGCGTAGAAGGAGAAGCGGTACGACTCGCCCTTGACGAGGGTGATGTCGTTCTGGCCGACGGTCGCGTCCCAGCGGTTGGCCGTGCCGCCGGGGACGTCGGCGCACAGCCGGCCGCCGGACACGCCCGCGGTGACGTTGGCGGTGGTCCACCAAGGGGCGGTGCCGGTGTCGAAGGTGCCGTTCCTGACCTGCTCGACCTCCTCGGCCCCGGCCTGTGCGGCGGGCAGCGCGGTGAGCGCGCCCGCCAGCAGGGCTGTCAGGGACAGCAAGGCGGTTCTGCGTCTTTTCACGTCTGGGCTCCTCAGGGGAGGGGCGGGTGACGCTCGGGTGGGAGCGCTCCCAGAAGCGGACGCAGGACATGGTTGTGGCAGCCGTGACGCGGCGTCAACGGTCGGGACGGTAGTTGCCGCATCCCGTCCCGGCCGCCACGGCCGTTCCGGCCGCCCCGCCCGGATCGCCCGGCCCACGGCCTACGGCCCACGGCTCACGGCGCGGGAGCCTCCCGCCGGCTGTTGCGTACCGCCCCCGCGGCTCGCCCGGGTGACGGCCCGTCAGCGTGAGGCGCAGCCGCGGACCCCGCACCCGGTCGAAGGCGATGACGGCCGCCGGGGCGCCCGGGAGGACACCGGCCGCGGGTGCGGCCGCGGAGCGGCGAGGACCGATCTGTGCGTGACCGTCATGGCGGCTCTCCCCCGTCAGGACCCAGGAGTACTCACAACTCATCGCGGGCGGGCAAAGGCTGACGGACTGCCAGAGGTGTCCGGCAAGGGTGTGTGCGCTCCTTCCGTCCCGCGCCCCCGCCGGCACCGCACCCCTCCCGTGTCCCCCGGGACGGTGAACCGGCGGGACCTGGGACGTTCCGGTCCGCTCCGGCCCGCGACGCACTAGGCTTGGATCTCAAGTGACACACCGTTCACTGTGAGTGTGTGGAGTGACGAGCATGAGCCCGGTCAACCCGTTCGACGAGACCGACACGGCCCGGGCCGTCATCGACGACTCCGGCACTCTGCTGGAGTGGAACGAGGGCGCCCGCCGTCTCCTGGGCCACCCGGCGGCGGACGTCGTGGGACGTCCCGCCGCGCGGCTGCTGGCCGACGGCGGCGCGCACACACCCCCCGCCCCCGGGAGCGAACGCTGGAGCGGCACGCTCGCGCTGCGCCACCGCGACGGCCGTACGGTGCCGGTGTGGGTGCTGGCCACCCGCCGGATGGCGACGGACGGCGCCCCGGCGGGCTGGCGCGTCGCCACCCCGCTCGGCGGGGGCGCCGAGCGGCCGGACGATCCTCTGGTCGGGGCGGCGCTCCGGCAGTCGCCCTGCGCCACGATGATCTTCGATGACCGGCTCCGTCTGCGGGGCGTCAACGACGCCATGGCGCGTCTGATGGAGCTGCCGCCCGCCCGGATCCACGGCCTGCGGCCCACCGACATCAGCGGCCGGCTGCAGAACGCGGAGATCGAGAAGCACATGCTCCGGGTGCTCGACACCGGCCGGGGGTACGACATGGAGGCGTACCTGAAGGCCGCCGGGGAGGGCAGCGCCCACGCCTGGCTGGCCCGCATCGCGCCGCTGACGGACGAGGGCGGACGGGTGCGCGGCCTGTGCGTGACCGCCCACGACCTCACCGAGCAGCACCGCGCCCGGGAACGGCTGCAGCTGGTCAACGAGGCCAGCGTGTGCATCGGCACCACCCTCGACGTCACCCGCACGGCACAGGAGCTGGCGGACGTGTGCGTTCCGGCCCTCGCCGACTTCGTCAGCGTCGACCTGCTCGACGCGCAGGAGTACGGCGGGGAACCGCCCGCCCCGCCGGCCCCGCCGGTCGGCCTGCGGCGCGCGGCCCACCGTTCGGTCACCGAGGGCTGCCCGGAGGCGACGGCCAAGCCGGGGCAGCTGGACTCCTATCCGGCCGGCACGCCACAGGCCGACTCGCTGGTCGCGGGCCGCGCGATCGTGGCCGCGGTGCCGTCCGGGGATCCGGAGCGGTGGCGGGCGTGGGACGCGGACCGCTTCCGGCGGGCGCAGGAGTACGGCGTCCACTCCACGATGTCCGTACCGCTGCAGGCGCGCGGCACCACCCTCGGCGTGGCGGTCTTCACCCGCTTCCGGCGGCCGGACCCCTTCACCCACGACGACGTGCTGCTGGCCGAGGAGGTCACCGCGCGTGCCGCGGTCTGCATCGACAACGCCCGCCGCTACTCCCGCGAACGCGAGACGACGCTGACCCTGCAGCGCAGCCTGCTGCCGCGCACCCTGCCGCCGACCGCCGCGGTGGAGGCGGCCTCGCGCTACCTTCCGGCGGCACGCTCCGGCGTGGGCGGCGACTGGTTCGACGTGATCCCGCTGTCCGGGATGCGGGTCGCCATGGTGGTCGGGGACGTCGTCGGCCACGGCATCCAGGCCTCGGCCACCATGGGACGGCTGCGCACCGCCGTGCGTACCCTCGCCGACATCGACCTGGCACCCGACGAACTCCTCACCCACCTCGACGACCTGGTCCTGAGACTGTCGGAGGAGTCCGGCGGCGACGGTACCGGCGAGGTCGGCGCCACCTGCCTGTACGCGGTGTACGACCCGGTCTCGCGGCGCTGCACCCTGGCCCGGGCCGGGCATCCCCCGCCCGTCATGGTGCCGCCCGGCGGGGCGCCCCGGCCCGTCGAGCTGCCGTCGGGCCCTCCCCTGGGCCTGGGCGGGCTGCCGTTCGAATCGGCCGAGTTGCTGCTGCCCGAGGGCACCGTACTGGCGTTCTACACCGACGGGCTGATCGAGAACCGCCGACGGGACCTCGACGCCGCCCAGGACCTGCTGTGCACGATCCTGTCCGGATCGTCCGGCCCGGCGTCCCCGGCCGGAGCACCCGGCCCGTCCGGATCACCCGGAGCACCCGGCCCGTCCGGATCACCCGGAGCACCCGGCTCGTCCGGCTCGCTCGACGAGACCTGCGACCGCGTGCTGCACGCCCTGCTGCCGCCGGGCGGTGCCGCCGACGACGTGGCCCTGCTGCTGGCCCGCACCCGGGGGCTGCCCGCCTCCCAGGTCGCCACGTGGGACATCCCCGCCGATCCCTCCCTCGTCGCGCCCGTCCGCAAGCAGGTCCTGGACCAACTGGCCGCCTGGGCCCTGACGGACGCGTCGTTCACCGCCGAACTCGTGGTGAGCGAACTGGTCACCAACGCCATCCGGTACGGCGCCCCGCCCATCCGGCTGCGGCTGATCCACGACACGGCGACCCTGATCTGCGAGGTGTCCGACGCCAGCCACACCGCACCGCACCTGCGCCGCGCCAAGACGTGGGACGAGGGCGGGCGGGGGCTGCTCCTGGTCGCACAGCTCACCCAGCGCTGGGGCAGCCGGCACACCGCCGAGGGCAAGACGATCTGGGCCGAACTGGGGCTGCTCGACGACGCGTGAGGGCCGTCCGGCACCCTCGGCACCCTCAGCCCCGTCACCCCGGGTCTGTCCTGACCCTGTCCTGGATCTGTCCGGGATTTCCCGGGTTTTTCCGGCGGTGACTGCGGACACTCGACTGGGTAGGCGCGTGCGACGACACGGGTGCGGCCGTGCGCGGTGAGCCTCCTGGAGGGGAGAAGCGATGGCGAACACGTCCCCGGCCGTGCGCCGGGCCGCCCTGCTGGCGAGCACGGTCGCGGCGCTCGGCGCACTGACCGCCTGTGGTACGGACGGCGGTGCCGCGACCGGCGACACGACCGGCGCCGCCCGGCAGTCCCCCGTCACGAGTCCACCCACGACCGCCCCGGGCAGCACTCCCGCCGGCCCCGGCACGCGGCCACCGTCCGGCCCCGGCGCGCAGTCACCGCCCGGCGCCGTGGCGAGCGACACGGCCGGGTCCGCGTCCGCCTCCGCCCGGACCGACGGCCGCTGCCACACCTCCGAACTGCGCGCGTCCGTCGGCCGGGCCGATCCGGGGGCCGGACAGCGCAACTTCCCCGTCGTCCTGACCAACGCCTCGACCCGCACCTGCACCCTGTACGGCTATCCGGGCGCCGCCTTCGTCGACGCCTCCGGCCGGCAGCTGGGCCCGGACCCGCGGCGGGCCCCCGGCTCGCCGGAGAAGGTCACGCTGCCGCCCGGCCACAGCGCCTGGGCCGGGCTGTCGTTCGCGAGTCCGGAGGTCAGCGGCGCCCGCGCGGCGACCCCGGCGGCGCTGCTCGTCACCCCGCCGGACGAGCGGGACTCCCTCACGGTGGCGTGGAAGGGCGGCAAGGTCCCCGTGGGCGGCACCGCGTCCACGGTGACCGTCACCGTGCTCGACGCCGGCACCGGTCCCTGAGCCACGGACGCCCGCCGCCCGCCGCCCGGGTCCGGTGACCGGCGGCGGGCGTCGGGCGTCGGGTGCCGGGCGTCGGGTGACAGGCGGTCAGTGACCGGCGACCGGGTGCGGCGCGTACGGCCGCTCCAGCTCCTCGATCTCCTTGTCGCTCAGCTCCAGTCCGACGGCGGCCACCGCGTCCTCCAGGTGCTGCGGCTTGGAGGCGCCGACGATCGGCGCGGTGACCGCGTCCTGGTGCAGCAGCCAGGCGAGGGCCACCTGGGCGCGCGGGACGCCGCGGTCGGCGGCGATGCGGGTGACGGCCTCGACGACGGCGCGGTCGCCCTCCTGGTAGAGGGTGCTGCCGAAGGTGTCGGTGGCGCTGCGCTCGGTGGTGGTGTCCCAGTCCCGGGTGAGCCGGCCGCGCGCGAGCGGGCTCCACGGCAGCACACCGACGCCCTGGTCCGCGCAGAGCGGCAGCATCTCGCGCTCCTCCTCGCGGTAGAGGAGGTTGTAGTGGTTCTGCATGGAGACGAACTTCGTCCAGCCGTTGAGCTGCGCGGTGTACTGGGCCTTGGAGAACTGCCAGGCGTACATCGAACTGGCCCCGATGTAGCGCACCTTGCCCGCCTTCACCAGGTCGTGGAGCGCCTCCATCGTCTCCTCGACCGGCGTGTGCGGGTCCCAGCGGTGGATCTGGTACAGGTCGACGTAGTCGGTGCCCAGGCGCCGCAGGCTGTGGTCGATCTCCGTCATGATCGCCTTGCGGGACAGGCCGCCGCCGCCCGGGCCGGGGCGCATCCGGAAGTACACCTTCGTGGCGAGCACGATCTCGTCCCGGCGGGCGAAGTCCCGCAGCGCCCGGCCGACGATCTCCTCGCTGGTGCCGTCGGAGTAGCTGTTGGCCGTGTCGAAGAAGGTGACGCCCGCCTCCAGCGCCTGCCGGATCAGCGGGCGCGCGGCCTCCTCGTCGAGGGTCCACGCGTGCGTGCCCCGATCGGGGACGCCGTAGGTCATGCACCCCAGGCAGATCCGCGACACGTCCAGACCCGTCGAACCGAGCTTCACATACTGCATCGTTGACGCTGCTCCTTCGTGATCGGTACCGGAGGCGAGCGTACGTGTTCGTACGCACTCCGCGTCCAGGCGTCTCCTCCCCTCCCCGGCCCCGCGGTGTGCTGCCCCCAGGTGACGCCGCGGCGTGGGAGCGGCCGGAGCGGGGCCGGCTGCCGCATCCTCGGCGCAGGCGACCGGCGCCCGGCCGGTCGCGTCGTCACGTACGGGAGGAACGCGGTGCCGACACGTCCGAGGAGGTTCCCGGCCCTGGCCGGTGCGGCCGTCCTGTCCCTCGCCCTCGTCACGCCCGCCTGGGGGCGGCCGGAACCGGTGCCGCCGCCCGAGACGGGGGGTCCGGCGACGTTGTGCGCGCCGGCGGGCACGCTGCGGGGCGGGCAGGGACAGGAGGCCGTGGTCAGCCTCTGTGCCGAGGCCGGGCCCCGGGGCCTGGAGATCACGGCGCCGGCGACCTGCCGGCGGCCCGGAACGGCCACCCGGTACGCCTGTCTGACCTCCGGTACCTGGTCCGCCCGGCGCGCCGGCGCACCGGCGGTCACCGGGACGCTGCCCGGCGCGGGCACGTATGCCGGGCCGGGGACGTACGAGATCACGGCGACCGTGCACGCCCGTTCCGCGCCCGCGGGCGTGGACCTGCGCGGGACCGTCCGGGCCACGCTCACCGTGACCGCGCCCAAGCCGGCGCCCACGCACCGCGTCGAGGTGAAGGGCCCCGCCCTGCGGCCCCACTCCACGGCGACGCTCGTCTACACCGTCCACCGGGACAGCGACGCGGGCGACGGCAGCGCGCGGTTCGGACTGATCGGCGAGGAGGGCACCGGGATCAGGCTGACCACCGACGACGCCCGGTGCGTCAACCCGCTGATCGGCCGCCACCCGTCGACGGACCGGCTCACGCACGCCCTGGACTGCGCGCTCACCGACCTCCAGCCGGGCCGGCCCGCCACCGTCCGGGTCCGTGCCACCCTCGAGTCCGCCTGCTCGACGATCGTGTCGAAGCTGGGGTACTGGATGCCGCGCGGTCAGGCCCTGCACACCGGGGGCATGGTGGCCGGGCCGACGGTCGGCTGCGAGTAGCCGCGCCCGGGCCGGGCGCGCCGGTCACGGCCCGGGCGCCGGCCGGCCCTCGATCAGCTCCAGCGCCCGTTCCCAGCCGAACTCCGGCGGTCCGCCGCCCTCCCCCGCCTCCCCGGCGTACGGGTCGCCGAAGCGGACGCCCATCCCGCGCAGCCGGGCCAGGCTCTCCCGGTAGGCGGGGTGGGCGGCCAGCGCGTCGGCCACGCACGGCAGGACGGCGAGGGGGACACCGAGGCCGTACGCCTCGCACAGGGTGCCCACGGCGAGGGTGTCGGTGATGCCGGCGGCCCACTTGTTGAGGGTGTTGAAGGTGGCCGGCGCGACGATCACCGCGTCCGGCGGCGGGAACGGGCGCGGGTCGCCGGGGCGGCGCGCGGCGGCACGGACCGGTCGGCCGGTCTGCGCCTCGACGGCGGCGACGTCGAAGAAGCCGTCCGCCGCGGCGGTCGGGGTCGCGATCACCCCGACCTCCCAGCCGCGCCGCTGGGCGGCGGTGACGAGCGTGCCGACGTCCGCGGCGATCCCGGCCGCGCAGACGACGACGTAGAGGAAGGGCTTCGCGTCCTGTCCGTTCACGCGGGCACCCTACTGAACCGGGAGGGGCCGCCCGCGCTCGGCCTGTGGCCGGGGGCCGTGAATGCGCCGCTCGCCCTCCTCGATCGGGACGTCGTCGATGCTGGCCTCGCGACGCGTCATCAGGCCCTGCTCGTCGAACTCCCACAGCTCGTTGCCGTAGGAGCGCCACCACCGGCCGTCCGCGTCGCGCGACTCGTACTGGAAGCGGACCGCGATGCGGTTGCCGTCGAAGGCCCACAGGTCCTTGCGCAGCGCGTACTCCCGCTCGCGCTGCCACTTCCGGGTCAGGAACGCGACGATGGCGGCGCGGCCGGTGAGGAAGGTGTCCCGGTTGCGCCAGACGGAGTCCTCCGCGTACGCGAGCGCCACCCGGTGCGGGTCGCGGGTGTTCCAGGCGTCCTCGGCGGCCTGCACCTTCTGGGCGGCGGTCTCACGGGTGAACGGCGGCAGCGGCGGACGGGCGGTCATGGGTCCTCCCCGGCGACAGTGGGAGAACGGCCGTTCTCCGCAGGGCTGTTACCGTAGGAGAACGATCGTTCTCACGTCAAGGAGTGGTCCCCGCATGGACAGTGAGGTCGCCCGGGAGCGGGCGCTGGACGCCGCCGAGGAACTGTTCTACGGCCGGGGCGTGCGCTCCGTCGGCATGGACGACGTCCGCACCGCCTCCGGTGTCTCGCTCAAGCGTCTCTACCAGCTCTTCCCGGCGAAGGAGCACCTGGTGGCGGCGTACCTGGAGCGGCGGGACCTGCGCTGGCGGGGGCGGCTGGCGCAGCACGTCCGGGGACACGCGGAGCCGGAGCGGCGGATCCTGGCCGTCTTCGACTGGCTGGAACGGTGGTTCGGCGAGCCGGACTTCCGCGGCTGCGCGTGGATCAACGCCTACGGCGAACTGGGCGCGGTCTCGTCCCTGGTGGCGGAGCGGGTGCGGGCGCACAAGCGGGCGTTCGGGGAGTTCCTCGACGGGCTGGTCGCCGAGGCGGGGCTGCCCGCCGCGCTGGGCGGGCAGCTGTTCCTGCTGGCGGAGGGCGCCATGGTGACCGCGGGCATCACGCGGAGCGCGGAGCCCGCGGCGCGGGCGCGCGAGGCGGCCCGCGCCCTGCTGCGGGCCCGGTGAGCCCCGTCGGGCCGGTGCGCCCCACCGGGCAGGGGGACGGCGGTGGCACGGGCTCGGTCCTGGGGTGCCGGAGCCGCCTCGCGTCAGCCGGCCGCCCCGGACACGGTGATGGCTCCCACCGGGCAGGCCCGGGCGGCTTCGCGGACCAGGGGGCTGCCGCCGCCGTCCTCGCGGCCGGGCGCGAGCGTGCCGTAGCCGTCGTCGTCCTGGAGGAACACGTCCGGGGCGGTCAGGGCGCACTGCCCCGCGCCGATGCAGACGTCCTTGTCGATGTCGATGCGCATGGCGGGATCCTGCTACCGGATCACGGGAAGTTCCGGCATTCCCTTCGCCATGTCACCGTGTCGCCGTATCGCCGTGACGCCGTATCGCCGTGACGCCGTGACGCAGACGGGCGGCGGGTGGAAGCGGAATGCGGTTGGATGAGTCCTGCACGCAACGGCGTGGGACGACGGTGCCATGCCGTGTCACGCGACGACGAGGGGAACGGACACCATGCCACTCGAAGGTGAGTACGAGCCCAGCCCGGAACGGTGGGTGCGGGAGCAGGTGGAGCTGTACGAGAGCTCCGGCGGTACGAAGGGCACGACGCTGCTGGACACGGGGCTGCCCGTGATCGTGCTGACCAGTCGCGGCGCCCGGTCCGGCAAGCTCCGCAAGACGCCGCTGATGCGCGTCGAGCACGAGGGGCGTTACGCCGTGGTCGCCTCCCAGGGCGGGGCGCCCAAGCACCCGGTCTGGTACCACAACCTCAAGGCCGACCCTCATGTGGAACTGCAGGACGGTCCGGTCAAGCGGGACATGACGGCCCGTGAGGTCACGGGTGCGGAGAAGGCCGAGTGGTGGGAGCGCGCCGTCGCGGCCTTCCCGCCGTACGCCGAGTACCAGGAGAAGACCGACCGGGAGATCCCGGTCTTCGTCCTGGAGCCGGTCGACGGGGACTGACCGGGCAGACGGGGGGTGAGTGGGTCCGTCGGGGCCAGGGGGACTGACGGGGCCTGAGGGCCTGAGGGAAGCGAGGGGCCTGATGAGGCCGGAGGGCCTGATGAGGCCGGCAGGTCTGATAGGGCCGACGGTTCTGATGGGGCCGACGGTTCTGATGGGGCCGGTGGAATTCGTTCCCGGATTTTTTCCGGCCGAGGCGTGCATGAACCGGCGCCGGCCGGGCACGCGGGAGTCAGGCCCCGCCGCGTTCCCCCGTCGCGGCGGGGCTCTCCCGTGCCTCCTGCGCCGGCCGGTCGGTCACGTCGAGGAAGATCTGCCGCGCCTCGGGCACGGTGCGGGCGATGGACCGCTTGATGCGCACGGCGACCTCCTCGACCCGCTCGCTGTCCAGGCCGGGCACCAGGTCGACACGGGCGGCCACCAGGGCGGAGTCGAGGCCCGTCTTCATCGTGAACAGCGCCTCCACGCTGTCGATCTCCGGCTGCGCCTGGAGCAGCGCCCGGATCCGGCCGCTGGCCTCCGGGTCGGCCGCCTCGCCGATCAGCTGGTCGCGGGCCTCCCGCCCCAACCGGTAGGCGACGTACACCAGCAGGGTGCCGATCGCCAGGGAGGCGCACGCCTCCCACACCACCTGGCCGGTGACCATGTGCAGCACCATGCCGGCGAAGGCCAGCGTCACCCCGAGTACCGCCGTGCCGTCCTCCGCGACGACCGTGCGCAGGGCCGGGTCGCGCAGACCGCGTGACCCGCCCTGCCGGCGCACCTGGTACAGGGCGCGCAGCAGCGACGCGCCCTCGGCCAGAAAGGCGACGGCGAGCACGATCAGACCGGCGACATAGCCGCCGAGCTCCTCCTCGGCACCGCTGCGGAGCGCCTCGACGCCCTGGTAGTAGGAGAAGCAGCCGCCCATGACGAAGATCCCGACGGCCGCGAGGAGCGACCAGAAGAACCGCTCCTTGCCGTAGCCGAAGGGATGCCGCCGGTCGGCGGGGCGGCGGCTGCGGCGCAGCGCGGCCAGCAGGAACACCTCGTTCATGCTGTCGGCCACGGAGTGCGCCGCCTCCGAGAGCAGGGCGGGCGAGCCGGCGAGGAGACCGCCGGCCGCCTTGGCGACCGCGATCACCAGATTGGCCGCCAGCGCCACCAGCACGGTGACACGTGTCCGCCGGTCGGCCTTGCGACCGGTCCCGCCGTCCCTCTTCCCGGCCATGTCCCCCTCCCTGTCCCCCACCGCGTTCTCCGCCGTGTCTCCCGCTCTGGTCCCCTCCGTCTTCCCCACCGCGTTCCCGTCCGCTTTCCGATCCGTCTGCCGATCCGAGGGTGTCCCGCTCACGTCTCGCCGATTGCCCCGGCCGGACGCGGCTCACACTCTCTTGCGGGTGGCTCACCAGTGCCGACGGCGCAAAACGGGGAACGCGTCCACCAGAGCACCCGGACGACGGGTACGGACGGGCACGACCGGGAGGTGAGGTGCGTGAGCGGTGACGGCGGGGACGGCGGCAACAGCGCGTACGGCAGGAAGGCGTTCAAGCGGTCCAGGAGCCACTTCACGGACCGGATCACCGCGGACGGGCGGGACGGCTGGCCGGTGGAGCCCGGCCGGTACCGCCTGGTGGTCAGCCGTGCCTGCCCCTGGGCGAGCCGGGCGGTGATCTCCCGGCGGCTGCTCGGTCTGGAGGACGCCCTGTCGCTGGCGATCGCCGATCCGATCCAGGACGACCGCAGCTGGCGGTTCACGCTCGATCCGGGCGGCCGCGATCCCGTCCTCGGCATCCGGTACCTCGGCGAGGCCTACGACAGGCGGGAGACCGGCTACCCGGGCGGGGTGAGCGTTCCGGCGATCGTGGACGTGCCCAGCGGGCGGCTGGTCACCAACGACTACCAGCAGATCACCCTCGATCTGGCGACCGAGTGGGCGTCGCTGCACCGTCCGGGGGCACCCGACCTGTATCCGCGGGCGCTGCGGGACGAGATCGACACGGTGATGGCGGAGGTCTACGAGGACGTCAACAACGGCGTGTACCGGGCGGGTTTCGCCACCGGCCAGCAGGAGTACGAGGCCGCGTGCACGGCCGTGTTCCGGCGGCTGGAGCTGCTCGCGCGGCGGCTCGAGGGACAGCGCTATCTGGTCGGCGACACGATCACGGAGGCGGACATCCGGCTGTTCACCACGCTGGTCCGCTTCGACGCCGTCTACCACGGGCACTTCAAGTGCAACCGCTGGAAGCTGACGGAGAACCGGGTCCTGTGGGCGTACGCCCGCGACCTGTTCCAGACGCCCGGCTTCGGCGACACCGTCGACTTCGACCACATCAAGCGCCACTACCACCAGGTCCACACCGGTATCAATCCCACCGGGATCGTGCCCCTGGGGCCGGATCTGTCCGGGTGGCTCACGCCGCATCACCGGCAGGAGCTGGGCGGCAGACCCTTCGGCGACGGGACGCCGCCGGGTCCGGTCCGGGACGGGGAGGTGGTCCCGGCGCGGGGCCGTCCCTGACCGATCGCGCCCCCGCACCCCGTACCCCCCGTACCCCGCGCATCCGGCATCCGGCATCCGGCATCCGGCATCCGGCCGGTGCGCTCACCGCACACTCGCCACCGATCCATCGCACACACGAGGAGATCCACGTGGGCAAGAGCAAGAAGAAGAAACTCCCCCTCGCCTACCAGCCCGTCGGGTTCCTGCTGGGCTGGGCGGGCGGCGCGCTGGCGGGCCTGGCCTTCCGCAAGACGTGGAAGGTGCTCCGGCACGAGGACGACGCTCCGGACGCGCTCGACCCGGACCGCGGCTGGGGTGAGATCCTGCTGGCGGCCGCGGTGCAGGGCGCCATCTTCGCCGTGGTGCGCAGCGCCGTGGACCGCACCGGGGCCAAGGCCATCGCCCGCTCGACCGGGGTCTGGCCGACCAAGGAGGAGGGCGGCCGGGCCTGACGCGTCGCCGACGCGGCCGTCCGGGCCCCGCCGACGGGGTCCGGGCGGCGCCGCGGCCCGGGCCGGTCCGGGCACCGCCGACGGCGCCCGGCCGGGGCCCAGAGTCCGTCGCTCCCGCGTCCACGGCGCGTGTTCCGGACGGCGGATGGCCGGCGGCGGCCCTGCTCAGCCTTGCTTGGGTGCCGTCGGCGCGACGCGGCGCAGGGTGAAGGAGTGGCCCGCCGGGTCGGCGAAACCCCGCTCCTCGTACGGGCCCGGCGCGTCCTTGGCCTCCAGCGGGCGTCCGCCGAGCCCGACGACTCCGCGCTCCGCCTCGTCCAGGTCCTCCACCACGAAGTCCAGGTGGGCCTGGAGGGAGTTCTCGGGCCGGGGCCAGCTCGGCGGGGTCGCGTTCACATCGCGCCGGAACGCCATGCGGAAGCCGTCGGCGCCCCTGATCTCCACACGGTTGGCGGTCGCCTCCGTCTCCCGCGCGCCCAGCAGCGCCTTGTAGAACTCGGCGAGTTTCTCGGGCTCGGCACAGTCGAGCACCACGACGCCCGCTTTGACCAGTGCCATGTCTCCTCCGAAGGGTCCGGGGCGCGGGGCGGCCGTGCCGCGCGCCCTGTCACCTTGCGGATATCCCGGCCCGGTGGATTCAGTCGCTCACCAGCCACCGCCCGTCGCGCATCAGCTCGCGGCTGTCCGGCTCTCCGGTTCCGTGCCGGACCAGCACCCGTTGCGGGCGGACACGGAAGTACCGGCAGGGCGTGCCCAGCCGGCGCGGGTCGAAGCCGGTCTTCGCCGCGAACAGCTCCGCGTCCTGCTCGGACAGGTCGGTGGGCTCCACCACGTCGACGGTGCCGTCCAGCAGGACGGCGTCCCGGCTCCGCCCGATGCCGACGCGGACGCCGCCGGCCGACGCCAGGCCGCGGCCGTCGGGGCTCGCGGCCGGCGCGGCGAACAGCAGGCAGGAGCCGTTCCAGAGGAACGGCAGCGGCGCGAGGTATGGCATCTCCGACGTCCCGTCGGCCGTGGTGACCCAGGCGTCGGCCTCGTGCTCCAGCCGGTGCTCCAGCCGGTGCAGGGTGTCCTGCTCGCTCTGCCGGGTGCTGCGTGCGGGTGGGGTGGTCATGGTCGGCCCTTCCGGTCGGTCGTCACGGCGGACAGGGGGTTTGAGTGTTGGGTTCGGGTGTTGGTTTTGGGTTGTTTGTACCCGTTGTACGGACTGCCGTGACCGCCCTCGTTCCCCACGGGCGTCCGGGGCGGGTCCTTCGACGGGACCTCGACCACGGATGGTGCACCGATCAGGCACCGGCCACGTGCCGATCAGGCACCGACGGACACCGACCGGATTCCGGAGGGGTTTACTAATTCCGCAGAATTCATCACCCTCTACAACTGAAATAGTTCTTCTAAAGAGAACTGATGGCTGGATAGCATGCCGATCACGCGCTCCACCTCCGAAATCCGCAGATCCATGTGAGGGGTCTCGCATGCCCAGATTCAGCGATGACGAGCTCGGTATGAGACGGAAGATCACCCGTCGTGACTTCCTGGACGGGGTGGCCGTCGCCGCGGCCGGGGCCGCCGCGGCAGCGGCGCTGCCCGGTACGGCACACGCCGCGTCCACGGCACCGCAAGGCCCCGGCGACCGGCACGGCGCGGTGGAGGCGCCCTACCCGCCCGCCGAGACGGGCCTGAGGGGGCAGCAGCCGGGCTCGTACGAGGTGGCGCACGCCGTGCGGGACGGCGATTTCGCGCCGGGCGACATCACCGACACCCGGGAGAACTACGACCTGGTGGTCGTCGGCGGCGGGCTCAGCGGCCTCGCCGCGGCCTACCTCTACCGCAAGCACGCGGGCCCGCGGGCCCGCGTCCTCGTCCTGGACGCCCTGGACGACTTCGGCGGGCACGCCCGGCGCAACGAGTTCCACGTCGGCCGGACGCTGCTGCTCTCCAACGGCGGCACCGTCAACATCGACACCCCGAGCACCTGGACGCGCGAGGCCCGGGACCTGCTGACCAAGGACCTCGGCGTGGATCTGAAGGCCCTTCAGGCCACGGTCAAGGACGACGCCTACGCCCGGTACTCGCTGCGCGGCGCCACCCTGTTCGACGCCGAACGCTGGGGCAGCGACCGGCTGGTCGTCCGGGAACCGGGCGAGTCCTGGGCGTCGTACGTCACCAAGCTCCCGATGGGCGAGGCGAGCCGGGCCGCGCTGGTGCGGCTGCACACCACGACCGAGGACTTCTACCCCGGGCTGACGGACGCGCAGAAGAAGGAGATCCTCGCGCGCACCCCGTACGAGACCTATCTGCGCGAGAAGGTCGGGCTCGACGACGACGCCCTGGAGATCGTCAAGCGCGACACGAACGGTCTGTGGGGCGTGAACGCCGACCGGGTCGCCGCCGCGGACGCCTGGGCGACCGGGCAGCCCGGGTTCGACGGGCTCGGACTGGCGCACACACCGTGGCCGGGCGCCGGCGCCACCCCGCTGATGCACCTGGCGGCCACGGAGGAGGACGGCTACTTCTACTTCCCCGAGGGCAACGCCGCCCTGGCCCGGCTGCTGGTGAGCCGGCTCGTCCCGGACACCTTCGACGTGCCCCGGCCCGACTGGCGGCAGATCGTCACCGCCCGGGCGGACTACGGCCGTCTCGACGATCCGGACAACCGGGTCCGCATCCGGCTGTCCAGCACCGCCTTCCAGGTCCGCAACGACGGCCGGCACGGCGCGGTGGTCGACTACTCCCGGGCAGGCCGCAGCTACCGGGTGCGCGCCAAGGGCGTGGTGATGGCCTGCTGGAACTCGGTCGCCTCGTACGTCGTGCCCGAGCTGCCGGCCGAGCAGGCGGCGGCGATGCGCTACGGCGTGAAGGTGCCGCTGGTGTACGCGCGGGTGGCGCTGCGGGACTGGCGGGCCTTCGCCCGGGCGCGGGTGTCACGGGTGAGCACCCCGTCGATGTTCTTCGGCGGCTTCGGCCTGCCCACGGTCACCGAGATCGGTGACTTCGCCATGCCGCACCGCCCCGAACTGCCCACCGTCGTCTCGCTGTCCGCCACTCCGAACGCGCCGGGTCTGCCCTGCCGCGAGCAGCACAAGGCCGGCCGCCGCGCGCTGGTCCGGATGCCCTTCGCGGACTTCGAGCGCGAGATCCGCGACTCCATGGCCCGCGCGCTGGGCGCGTACGGCTTCGATCCGGGACGCGACATCACCGCGATCACCGTGAACCGGTGGGCGCACGGCTACGCCTACGAGTACAACTCCCTCGACGACCCGGCCCTGTTCCTGCCGGAGCCGCAGCGCCCGTACGCCCTGGCGCGCCGCCCCGTCGGCCGCATCGCGATCGCCAACTCGGACGCGGAAGCCTTCGGTTACACGCACGCCGCCTTCGACGCGGCGCACCGTGCGGTGGCGCACCTGCTCTGAATTCGGTGCGGGAGCGCTCCCATGACCAGGGAGCGCTCCCGCCTCACACTTCGGTGGGCACGGGGGGGCTCAGCGGCCGATGGCGCAGGCGTCCCCGTTGAGCATGAACCGCGGCGGCGCCGAGGCGTCGCCGGTGTGCTCGGCGAGGTAGCCGAGGGTGACGCTGCCGCCCGGCGGGATCACGGCGTTCTGCGGGGCGTTGACCGCGTCGATCACGTTGCTCGCCTGGGTGAGGTCGGTGTTCCAGTCGGAGATGATCTTCTGCCCGAAGGCGAGCGGAAACTCCAGAGTCCAGCCGTTCACCGGCGTGCTGCCGGTGTTGGTGACGGTGAGGTCGACCGTCGTGCCGGTGCCCCAGGTCTTCACGGTGCGATCGACGCGGCAGGTGGGTTCCTCGCGTGTGAACGACACCCGGTGCAGGCCGCCGGGCAGGTCGTTGACCATGTAGAACTCCCCGTCCACCGTGGTGCCGATCGACGTCACCTGGGTGGGCGTCCTCCCGATCTCGGCCTGCTCGTAGCCGCCGCGGCCGTCGGGACGCAGCGCCCAGACCGTGGAGGAGCAGTAGTCGGTGGCGATGTACGTGCCGCCGACCAGACCGGCGTACTTCTTCCCGCGGTAGACCTGGCCGCCGATGACCGAGCAGCCGCCGGTGTAGGGGGAGTAGGTGAAAACGGGCTTGGTGTACTCCGCGCCGGGCACGCAGTGGCCGCCCTCGAACTTCTCCAGGCCCTCGTAGCAGGACCAGCCGAGGTTCAGCCCGCCCTTGCCGGGCGCGAGGTGGTCGATCTCCTCCCAGTGGCCCTGTCCGACGTCGCCGATCCACAGCGAGCCGTCGGCGCGGTCGAAGGAGAACCGCCAGGGGTTGCGCAGGCCGTACAGCCAGATCTCCGGGCGGGCGCCGGCGGTGCCGACGAAGGGGTTGTCGCCGGGGACGCAGTACGGGAGCGTGCCGCAGGTGCGGCTGACGTCGATGCGCAGGATCTTGCCCAGCAGGGTGTCCAGCCGCTGCCCGGCGCCCAGCGGGTCCGCGTGGCCTCCGCCGTCGCCGATGCTCCAGTACAGCTTGCCGTCGGGGCCGAAGGCGAGCTGGCCGCCGTTGTGGTTGTTGTACTCGGCGTGCGGCTGGGAGAGCAGCGGCTCCAGACGGGACTCGTCGAGCCGGTAGCGGGCGAGGGTGACCGCGCCGTCGGGCAGCGCGGTGTACGCCAGGTACACGTCCTGGCTCTGCGCGAAGTCGGACGGGAGGGCGATGCCGAGCAGGCCGCGCTCGTTGCCCGATTCGTCGATGGCCGAGGTGATGTCGATGAGCGGGGTGGGGGCCAGGCCGGTGTCCGGGTGGTAGACGCGGACGGTGCCGGGTTTCTCGGTGATGAACAGGCGGCCCGTGCCGTCGTCGGGGGCGACGAGGGCGGTGGGCCGTCGCAGGCCGGAGGCGACCTGGGTGGTGGTCGCGCTGAGCGACGGCAGGGGCACCGTGGCGGCGGTGCCCGCCGCTTCGGTGCGGGACGGGATGGTGTCGGCAGCGGCCACGGGTGCCGCCGCGGGGGGCGGTGGGGCGGCCGTGGCGGGCAGGGGGGCCAGTGCGGTCAGCAGGGTGGCCAGCAGGAGGGGACCGGTCCAGCGGCGTCGTAACGACATGTGGGCTCCAGGAGCGAGGACGCTTGCACGGCGGTGGCGCTTCCATGGGCTGCGGGCGCGCCGGGCCCCGGCCCGCCGGCGATGCCGGTCACGAGCGGCCGTGGCACAGGGACGGCGGTGCGGGAACCGGCCGGGTGGGGAACCGGCCGGTCCGAACGATCGCGGTGCG
Source organism: Streptomyces sp. NPDC006134 (assembly GCF_040628835.1). Classification (NCBI taxonomy): domain Bacteria; kingdom Bacillati; phylum Actinomycetota; class Actinomycetes; order Kitasatosporales; family Streptomycetaceae; genus Streptomyces; species Streptomyces sp. NPDC006134. The sequence goes on from NZ_JBEXTV010000084.1 coordinate 19,339, forward strand.
TCCCCCGGTGCGCCCTGCCGGGACGGTATCGGCTTCCCCCTGCGTCACACCAGGCCCCTGCCGCAACTTCCGGCCATGCAGGCGCTCACGTGCCGCGGACCACGGCTCGTGGACCGGCGGCAGGGCGGCAGAGCGGCAGAGCGATCGTGCGGCAGAGCGGCAGAGCGATCGTGCGGTGGCGCTGCCCGCGGCGAGCGCGGCCGGACAACGGGTGGTTGCCGCCGCCGGCTCCCCTGCCGATCGCCGAAACGCGGGGGGGGCGCCGAGGTACGCGGGGAGCGAGCGAGTCTACGCGGCGGTCGGGGCGTGAGCAGTAATCAAGATCACGACACGGCCGCCGTGTAGATCGTTTACGGCCCGGGCAGCCTCGTACCACTTTTCGATTCGATCTTCGATTCGCGAAGCCGAGTTCGACAGATGCGGGTGGTCAGGGCGACCGCCCGGGCGCAGGGGCGGGGGGCTCTGCGGTCCGTCTCCCGAAAGGAAGCCCATGCAGGACGTCCGGTTCGACCTTCCCTTCGACACCCCCGTCAGCGAGCACCTGGCGTACGCACGGGAGCGCCATCTGCGCTGGGTGCGGGAGAGAGGGCTGGTGCGCAGCCAGGCCGGGTTCGAGGAGTACGTGTCCTGGGACCTCGCGCAGGCCGCCGCCCGCACCTACCCGTACGCCTCGGCGGACGACATGGTCGTGCTGATGAACTGGTTCTCGCTGGCCTTCCTCTTCGACGACCAGTTCGACGCCGGGCGGCCCGACCGCGCGGACCGCATAGCGGAGGTGGCCCGGGAGCTCATCGTCACCCCGCTGCGGCCGGCGGGTGCCCCGCCGCGGGTGGCCTGCCCCATCACGCTGGCCTGGGCGGAGGTCTGGGAGCAGCTCTCGCGGGGCATGTCGCTGACCTGGCGGACACGGTTCGCCGCTTCCTGGGGACGGTTCCTGACGGCGCACTGCGAGGAGGTCGACCTCGCGGCCCGAGGGCTGGCCGGATCGCTGGGGGTGGCGGAGTACACCGCGTTCCGGCGCCGGACGGTCGGCATCCACCACAGCATCGACGCCGGGGAGCGCAGCCGCGGTTTCGAGGTGCCGGCCCAGGCGATGGCACATCCGCTGATGGAGCGGATGCGGGATCTCGCCGCGGACACCATCGGGTTCATGAACGACATCCACTCCTTCGAGCGGGAGCGGCGCCGCGGTGACGGCCACAACCTCATCGCCGTCCTGCGCCGCGAGCGGGGCTGCTCGTGGCAGGAGGCCGCCGACGAGGCGTACCGCATGACGACCGACCGCCTCGGCGCGTACCTCGGCCTGGAGGCCCGCGTGCCGCACATGTGCGACGAGCTGGGGCTCGACGCGGAGCAGCGGGCCCGGGTGGACATGGGCGTGGAGGCCATCCGGCACTGGATCAACGGCAATTACGAGTGGGCGCTGACCACCGGCCGCTACGCGGCGGTGAAGGAGGGCCCGGTGGCCACGGCCGAGCTGGCCGGGCGGGGGTCGGTGGACGACCTGCTGGCGGTGTGAGGCGGGCCGCTGGCGGTGTGAGGCGGGGCCGGCCGTCCGGCCGGGGTCCTCGGCCGGACGGCCGGCCGGATCCGGTGAGGAGGCCGGGTCCGGTGAGGAGGCCGGATCCGGTGAGGCGGCCGGGTCCGGTGAGGAGGCCGGATCCGGTGAGGCGGCCGGCGTCCCACCGGCCCCACGGGCAGCGTGCCTGTGCAGGTAACACGCCTGCGCGGGCAGCACGCCTGCGTGGGCAGCACGTCTGCGCGAACAACGCGCCTGTGCGGACGGCGCGTCTACGCGGCGAACTCCACCGGCAGGCTGTCCAGGCGGTACTCCCAGGTGGAGGCCGTCGAGGTGAGTTCCTCCGGGGGCACGGCCAGGCGCAGGCCCGGCAGGCGGTGCAGCAGGACGTCGACGGCGGTCTCGATGATGGCCTGCCCGATGTTCTGCCCGGGGCACTCGTGCGGGCCCGCGCTGAAGGCCAGGTGGGACTGGTTGCCCTGGACGGAGACGTCCGCGTCCGGGCGGATCTCCGGGTCGGAGTTGCCGGCCGCCAGGCCGAGCACCAGCAGGTCGCCCTTCTTGATCGGGCGGCCGCCCAGCTCCAGGTCGGCGGTGGCGAACCGCCCCGGCAGCACGGCCAGCGGCGGCCTGTTCCACATCACTTCCTCCACCACCGCGGAGAGGTCCAGCCGGCCGCCGACCAGGCCGGACAGCCAGGAGGTGTCGGTGAGGATCAGCTGGAGCGCCCGGGCCAGCAGGTTGCTGGTCATGGTGTGGGCGGTGATGAGCACCAGACGCAGGTGGTTGACGATCTCGTCCTCGTCGAGGCCGGCGTGGTGCTCGATGAGCCCGGTGGTGAAGTCGGAGGCCGGCTCCGCGCGTTTGCGGGTGGTCAGTTCGGCGAGGATGCGCATGATGTGCTCGTTGTGCGCGAGCGCGTCCGCGCCGCCCTTGATCACCAGGTTGCTGGACTCGGCCAGGGTGCGCCCCTCCGCTTCGGCGAGCCCGAAGACGCGGGTGAGCACCAGCATGGGCAGGTACTCGGCGAAGTCGGTCACCAGGTCGGCGCGGCCCGCGCCGGCGAAGGTGTCGATCAGCTTGTGCGCGAAGTGGGTGGCGTGGCGGCGGATGCCCCGGCCGGCGACGGCGCCGAGGTTGTCGGTGACCGCGGCGCGCAGCCGCTGGTGCGGCTCCCCGTCCTGCGAGACGCAGTCGGGCCGCCAGCCCACCATCTGCATCAGCGGGGAGGTCTCGTCGACGCGGCCCTCCCGCCAGTCCCGCCAGATCCGTGAATCCCGGCTGAACTGGAGGGGATTGTCGAGCACATGGCGGTTCTCGCGGTAGCCGAGCACCAGCCAGGCGGGGACGTCGCCCTCCAGCAGGACCGGGGCGACGGCGCCGTACTGCTTGCGCAGCCGTGCGTAGAGGCCGTGCGGGTCGGTCGCCGCTTCGGGGCCGTACAGGCGCAGGGCGCCGCCGTGGGCGACGGGGCAGCCTCCGGCGGCGTCGGGGCCGGGTGGGGTCTGGTCGTTCATCGGGGCTCCAGGGCGACGGCCGGGCGGTCCTTCAGGTGACGTATGAGGGTGACGAGCACGTCACGGCTGGAGGCCCGGTCGCGTGCGTCGAACGACACGACCGGGGTGTGGGGGGAGATGTCCAGGGCGTCCCGGATCTCCTCGACGGGGTAGTGCCGGGAGTCGGGGAAGACGTTGAGGGCGATGACGAAGGGCACCTTCTGCCGTTCCATCTCCTCGATCGCCCGGAAACTGGACGCCAGCCGCCGGGTGTCCACCAGGACGACCGCGCCCAGCGCGCCCTTGAACAGGCCGTTCCACAGGAACCAGAACCGCTCCTGGCCCGGGGTGCCGAACAGGTACAGCATCAGCGTGTCGTTGAGGCTGATCTTCCCGAAGTCCAGGCTGACCGTGGTCTGCGCCTTGTCGGCGACGCCGATGAGGTGGTCGACGTCGGCGCTGGCCTGGGTGAGGGTCTCCTCGGTGGTGAGCGGCCTGATGTCGCTGACCGAGCGGACCATGGTGGTCTTCCCGGTGCCGAAACCGCCGGCGATCATCACCTTGACCGAGCGGGTGTCGCCGGCCGGGGGCCGGCCGGGCCGGTCAAAGCCGTTCAAGTCCACTGAGTACCTCCTCAAGGAGCGCGAGGTCGGGCCCGCTGCCGGCGTCGTGTGCCGGGATGGGGTCGCGGGCCTCGACGCGGCCCGCGTCCAGCAGGTCCGACAGCAGCACCGCGAGAATGTTGAAGGGCAGGTGGAGGTGGGCGCCGAGTTCGGCCACCGACAGCGGGTCGCGGCAGCGCCGGAGGATCTCCGCGTGTTCGTACTGCATGCCCGGTAAGGGGGTGGCGCGGGCGACCACGAGGGTCGCCACGTCGAGGGTCGACGCCGAACCGCCCGGTCCGCTGCGCCCGCCCGTGAGGACGTAGTAGCGCTCGAGACCGGACGGGTCCGTCGGCCGGCGGGGAGCACTCATCCAGAGTGCTCCTCCAGGCGCGGCGTGGTGCCGAGCAGCTCGCCCATCCTGCGGGCCAGGTCCCTCATCTGGTGCCCGAGCAGGCCCTGGTCGAGGCCCTCGCGGGCGAGGACGCCGAGGTACGTCTCGACGCCCGCGCGGACGACGAAGAGGTGGCCGCCGTCGACCTCGATCATCGCCAGCCGCAGCTGTCCCGCGTGGCCGGGGAACTGCTCGGCGACCGGCTGGGCCAGCGCCTGCAGACCGGCCACGACGGCCGCGAAGCGGTCGACGTCGTCGGGGTCCTCGGCGCCGTAGGAGGTGATGGCCTTGCCGTCGCTGGAGGCGACGAGGGCGAAGCGGATTTCCTGGATGCTCTCGACGAGGTCGCGGAGCGCCCAGCTCACGTCGGTTCCCTGGTACGTCATGGCACTAGTCGCTCTCTTCGGTGCGGTGCTCGGTGGACGCGCCACCGGTGGTCGTGTCACGGTCGCCGGCCTCCCCGGACGTCGCGCCGGGGTCACGGCCGGCGGTGGCGAAGGCGGCGAGGCCGGCGAAGGAGGCGTCCGGCGGGACGGCGGAGACGGTGCTCCGTCCGGGCCGCTCGGTGCGCCCGGCCGGCCGGGGGCGGTCGCCGTCGCCCCGGCGGCTCCTGCGCCGGGGCAGTCCGCCGGGGGTGGTGTCCACGGCGCCGGCGGCGTCGGCCGGGACGGTCGCCGGTCCGCCGGCCGGGGAGGCCGGGACCGCCGGGGAGGCCGGGGCGGTCTGTGCCGCACCGGTGGCGGTGGCCGGTGCGGCCGACGGCAGCGGGCTGAAGTACTTGTGCGGTACGACGACCACCACCGAGGTGCCCAGCCACGGGGAGTCGGTGAAGGTGACGCGGATGCCGTAGCGGCGGGCGAGGATGCCGACGACCCGCAGGCCGATGTTGGCGTCCTCGGTGATGCCGCCGAGGCCGGCGCCGGGCGCGGTGCCCGCGAGGGCGTGCTCGGCCTCGCGCTTCTTCTCCTCGCTCAGTCCCTTGCCGGAGTCCTGGATCTCGATGCCGACGCCGTTGGGGACCTCCTTGCCGGAGACCAGCACCGGCTCGGTGGGCGGCGAGTAGCGGGCCGCGTTGTCGAGCAGGTGGGCGAAGATCAGCGTGAGGTGGTCCACGAGGCCGCCGTCGACGCCGAGTTCGGGCAGGTGGCGCACCTGGACGCGCTGGAAGTCCTTGATGCGGCCGATGCCGCCGCGCACCACGCTCAGCAGGCGCTGCGGCTCCTGCCACTGCCGGCCGGGGCGGTCGGAGCCGCCGAGCACGCCGATGCTGGCCGCCAGGCAGTCGGCGGGGCCGATCGCCTGGTCGAGCTCCATCAGGCCCCGGGCGACGGCGGGCAGCCGCCCGTGCTCGCCCTGCATCTCGTGCAGGCGCCCGCGCAGCTTGCTGGTGAGGACGTGGATGCGGTTGCCGATGCTGATGACGGCCTGTTCCGCGGAGGACGAACGGTCCAGTTCGCGCTCGACGCCCATCAGGGCGGTGCGCAGCACCTTGCGCAGCTCGGCCTGGAGGTCGGCGCCGACCTTGGCGCACTGCTCGACGGTGGGCAGGATGTCGTCGATGGCGTCACCGGCGCGCAGCCGGTCCAGTGCCTCGGGCAGCTGCTCGTCGGCGAGGCGGGCCACGGCGGCCAGCTGGTGCGCCAGCCGCTCCCCCGCGGCCTGGGCCTGTTCGGCGAGCCGGTCCTCGCAGGACGCGGCCTGCTCGCTCAGCCGTTCCTCGAAGGACCGGCCCTGTTCGGCCAGCCGTGTCTCGTACGACGTGGCCTGCTCGGTCAGCTGTGCTTCGTACGACGTGGCCTGCTCGGTCAGCCGCGTCTCGTACGACTGGACCTGCTCGGCCAGCCGCGTCTCGTACGACTGGACCTGCTCGGCCAGCTGCGCCTCCCGGGCGGCGCGCTCGGCGGCGAACTCGCTCTCCAGGCCCGCCACATGCTGCCGCCACTGCCGCGTGGTCTCCTCCTGCGAGGCACGGAAGGTGTGCTCCGCGCGGCGCAGCCGGGCCTGGGAGCGGAGCAGGAGGCGTACGCAGACGGCGCCGGCCGCCGTCGCCGTGGCACCGGCGACGGCCGCGGTTATCCGCTCCGAGCTCAGAAACGTGGCGGCTACCGTCCCGCCTCCCAGGCCCAGCGGCATCAGCCACCAGCTGTACCAGGCGACAGGGGCCCGCGCCGCAGGTGGCGGAGTGGCGAGTTCCATCTGCATCCTTCGAAGCAACACGATCGATCAGGGGGGTGCGCAAGGGGGACCGCACTCATGAGTACGCAGGGCGAGCGGAGCCGTCGCGATCGCGTCAACTCGCAGCGCCGATCGGAACCTTATCGGGTTCGAACGGAAAAGGATCAATCTCGAAGACCTGCGGAAGTGAGGGTTCCGTCACTCTCCGCCAGGAGACGTAAGGTCGACAAATCGCCATACGGATCGACAGGGCCGGGAGCGCTCAGCGCTTGGCCCGATCCTGTCGAAGTATGGCGATCACGCCATTTTTTGAACGGGCGGACACGGGCAGGCTGGTACACCATGAGCGATGTGAACACCATGCGAGCCATCAGCCAGGACACCCTCGGCGGTCCCGAGGTCCTCAAGGAGGTCCGGCTGGAGCGCCCCGCACCGCGCCCGAACGAGGTGCTGGTCCGGGTGCGCGCCGCCGGCGTCAACCCGACCGACTGGAAGCACCGCGCGAACGGCGGCTTCCTGGGCGAGCCGCCCTTCGTGCTCGGCTGGGACGTGGCCGGGACGGTCGAGGCGACCGGGGTCGGGGTGGCGATGTTCCAGCCGGGCGACGAGGTCTTCGGCATGCTGCCGTACCCGTTCGGCCACGGCTCGCACGCCGAGTACGTCATCGCCCCGGCCCGCGCGCTCGCGCACCGGCCCGCCGGGATCGACCACGTCCAGGCGGGCGCGCTGCCACTGGTGTCGCTGACGGCGTGGCAGGCGCTGGTGGAGCGGGCGGACCTCGGGCCGGGGCAGCGGGTGCTGATCCACGCGGCGGCCGGCGGAGTGGGCCACGTGGCCGTGCAGATCGCCAAGGCGCGCGGCGCGCACGTGATCGGCACCGCCAGCGCGGGCAAGCACGACTTCCTGCGCTCCATCGGCGTGGACGAGCCGGTCGACTACCGGGAGACGGACTTCGCCGAGGCCGTGAAGGACGCCGACGTCGTGCTGGACACGATCGGCGGCGACACCGCCGTCCGCTCGCTGCGCGTGCTGCGCCCGGGCGGCGTCGTGGTGTCGATCCTGCCGGTCGGGTCGGACGAGTTCCCCCGGGAGGCCGAACGGCTCGGGGTACGGGCGGTCCGGATGCTCGTCGACGCGGACCACGGCGGCATGCGGGCGATCGCCGGTCTCGTGGAGTCCGGGCAGCTGCGCGCCACGATCGCGCAGACCTTCCCGCTGTCCGAGGCCGCCCGGGCGCACGCGCTGGGCGAGACCGGCCGGACGACGGGCAAGCTGGTCCTCGTGGTCGACTGACGTCAGGCCCGCCCGCGCGCGGCGCCGGCACCGGCACCGGCACCGGCACCGGCCGCCAGCTTCGCGTCCGCGCCGTGCCGCAGGCCCGCGCGCGGCGCCGGCCGGACGATGTCCACGCCCGCTTTGCGGGCGGACGTCAGGCCCGCCCGCGCGCGGCACCGGCCCCACCGCCTCCCTCCCCCTCCCCCGCAGGCCGGACGAGGTGGGGGCGGGGCGAGGTGCTCCGGGAAGGGGCGTGCCGGGAATTCGAAGACATATGTCAAGCGAGCATGCTCAAATTCCCTCGGTCGGGGGTAACTTGCGGGACGAGGAGGAGCGGTGAGGGTCCGTCCGGTCCCGCCGCCCAGGGAGCAGGCTGGAGGCGATGCCGTCGTGCGGCACCAACCCGCACCGCTCACCCGGCATCTGCGCGTCCGCCACGAGCGGGAGTGCACGGTGCTGGAGTTCCACGGCGAGATCGACATCGCCGCGGCGGCGGAGATCGCCCCGCGGCTGGACCGTGAGACCGGCCGGCCGGGCGCCCGGATCGTGCTCGACCTCGGCCGGATCGAGTTCCTCGACTGCTCCGGCCTGCGGCTGCTGTGCCGGGCCCGCCAACGGGTGCTGGACCGCGGCGGGCAACTGCACCTGGTCTGCACCCACGCCCTGACACTGCGCGTCCTGCGCGTCACCGGACTGACGCGGCTGCTGCCGCCGCGGCCGACGTTGGAGGAAGCCCTGGAGCAGGCGGGGGCCGCGTCCCGGCCGGGGTGAGCACCGAGCGGTTGAACAGTTGAGCGGTTGAGCGGTTGAGCGGGAGGTGACCGAGCGGGGACGGTTGAGCGGCTAAACGGCTGGGGGCCCGTCGAACAGGGCGCTGACGGACTCGCCGTTGTGGATCCGCCGTACGGCCTCCGCGAGCGCGGGCGCGATGGACAGGACCCGGAGCTTGTCCGTGTGGTGGTCGGCCGGGACCGGAACGGTGTTGGTGCACACGATCTCCCGCACGTCCGGCTGCTCGCTCAGCCGCTTGAGCGCGCCCGCCGCGAACAGCCCGTGGGTGCAGGCGACGCGGATCGAACGCGGACCCGCCTCCCGCAGCCGGTCCAGGAGTTCCAGGACGGTGCTGCCCTTGGCGATCTCGTCGTCGAGCACGATGACGTCCCGTCCGGCGACGTCGCCGATCACGGAGGTGATGGTCACCCGGTCGTCGGCGTAACGCTGCTTGGCGCCCGCGGCCACCTCGGCACCGATCAGCCGGGCGAACGCGGCGGCCTCCTTGGCGTTGCCCAGGTCCGGTGAGACGACGGTGGTGCGGGACAGGTCGTAGCGCCGGAAGTGGGCGGCCAGTTCACGCAGCGCGTGCAGGTGGTCGACGGGCACGGAGAAGAAGCCGTGCACCTGCGGCGCGTGCAGCGTCATGGCGAGCACCCGGCTCGCGCCCGCCGCCACCAGCAGGTCCGCGACCAGGCGCCCGCCCAGGGAGATGCGGGGTGCGTCCTTCTTGTCGGAGCGGGCGTAGGAGTAGTGCGGCATGACGACGGTGATGCGGCTCGCCGACGCCCCACGGGCCGCGTCGCACATCAGCAGCAGCTCGACGAGGTGCTCCTGCACCGGCCGGACGAGCGGCTGGATCAGGAAGACGTCCCGTTCCCGGCAGTTGGCCTGGAGCTGCACCTCCAGGCAGTCGTTGGCGAACCGGCTCACCCGGGTGGGGCTGAGCGGGACACCGAGATGCGCACAGACCTCCTCGGCCAGTTCGGGGTGGGCGCTACCGCTGAACACGGCGATGTCTCGCACGAACCGCTCCTCGCGTGATCATGTCAGGCCGGGGCCTCATGCTACTGACGCCGGAAATCCGGTCGCGGCACCCCCCGCGCGGGCGCGCCACGACGGCCGCCGTCCGTGTTCCCCGCCCTTCCCGGGAGCCCTCGCGCGCGCCGGTTTCCCGGAATCGCCCCGCACGTCACGCCGCCGGCGGAGGGGCAGGCGGCTACGGTCGGGCAGCGGCAACCGGGGGACGCGGGCGCTGCGGACGCCTCGCCAAGCCGCGCCCGGGCCGCGCCCCAAGCCGTGTCCGGGCCGCGCCCGGACCGTGCACCCCTGGGCCCCAAGTCCCCTGTCTGCCGGGGCACATGCGGGGGCATCCGGACAGGAGGAAGGAGGGCCGTCGCATGACGACTCCCGTCAGGCGCCCGTCCGGGCGGATGCCCGGCTGGGCGAAGACACTGGCCGTGTCCGTACTGGTACTCGCCGTCCTGTTCACCGTCCTCCGGCTGAGTCTGATCCCCGGCCTGAAGGACGTCTTCGGCACCGAGACCCACGACCGCTCGGGTCCCGCGCTGCTGAAGTCCGTCCGGGACCTCAGCCGTTACGAGGCCGCGTCCGGGAACTTCCAGGTCGTCGTGGATCTGGAGAAGGACACCAAGTACCTGCCGGACGCGGTCCGGGGCACCCGCACCCTGTACATCGGCGCGGGCACGGTCGACGCCTACGTAGACCTCGGCAAGGTCGGCGCGGACGACGTGACGGTGGACCAGGACCGCACCTCGGTCACGCTGCGGCTGCCGCACGCCGCGCTCGGCACCCCGGCCCTGGACCCCGAGCGCTCCTACGCCGTCTCCAAGCAGCGTGGCCTGCTGGACCGGCTCGGCGACCTGTTCTCGGACAACCCGAACAGCGAACAGGCCGTGCAGAAACTCGCCGTGCGGCACATCGCCGACGCCGCGCGGGACAGCGAGCTCACCGCGCGCGCCGAGAGCAACACCACCGGCATGCTCCAAGGGCTCCTGCGCTCCCTGGGCTTCAAGGAGGTGCGGGTGACGTACGGGTCCGGAGACGGGGCCTGAGCGCGCCGGCCTCCTTCTCACGCAGGCAAGCCGACGACTGGAGAATCTCAATGATCGTGTCAAGCCGCCTGCGTGACCGGCGGGACGGAGGTGAACAGCCTCTTGTCTCGCAGCATCGCCCACAGCACGTTGACCCGTCGGTGGGCGAGTGCGAGCAATGCCTGCGTGTGGATCAGGCCCTCGGCGCGTTTCTTGAGGTAGTAGTCCCTCGAAGGTCCCGGTCGCATCATCGCGGAC
>NZ_JBEXTV010000085.1:0-14491 GCF_040628835.1 Streptomyces sp. NPDC006134
TCCTTCCCGGTCAGAGCCAGGACATAGGACAGCCCCCGCTCCTCGAGACCGATACGGAACGGGGTGCTGACCCCGTAGCCGGCATCGGCGACCACGACCGGCGCCTTCAGCTGCCAGTCGGCGAGCGTATCGAGCAGGCCGAGTGCCAGACGCCACTTCTCCCGGTGGACGGCGTCGTCCGGCACCCCTGCCCTGCGGCATCGGTCCGGTTCCTCCGTCCACTCGCGCGGCAGGTACAACTCCCAGTCCAACGGACAGGACGCGGTGTCGGTGGCGGCATGGACGCTGACCGCGACCTGGCAGTTCGCCCGTTTCCCGACCGCTCCGCAGTACTGCCGGGCCACCCCCACCGATGCGGTGCCGCACTTGGGGAACGACACGTCGTCGACCACCCACACCTCGGGCGTGATCACCTCGGACAGCCGCTCGGCGATCCGCCGCCGCACCGGCAGCGGATCCCACGGCGACTGGTTCACGAACTGCTGCAGCGCCTGCATGTTCCCGTCCGGCAGCCGCTCGGCCATCGGCTGGACCGACTTGCGCCGGCCGTCCAGCATCAGACCCCGCAGACAACACTCGCCCCACCGCCGCTGATCCCGCCGCGGCAACGAGGCGAACACATCGGCAACGAACCCCGATGACTCACCCCGGAGCCGTTCCACCTCCCCCAGCCTCATACCGGAGAAGATGCCCACACCACGCGAGATCACCCGAGGTAACGAAGCACTACTAGGCGTCCGCACCGCCGGCGCCGGGCCCTCGGCTCAGAAGATGTTGCGCTCCCGGTGCTGCTGCCGCAGCTTGAGGAACTTTGCACGCACCTGGTCCGCCGGCATGCCGCCGTCGGCCTGGATCATCAGATCCGCCAGGGCGTCCCTGGACTCCATGAAGCCCCGCCACTTCTGCTGGGGCTTCAGCCAGGTGTCCACCGCGGTCATGACAGCGACGATCAGGGCCAGAGCCGGGACCCACTTGATCAGCCAACTGCCGTGGCCGTCCTCCAGGTTCTGGTCGGCCGCCACGACGGCGCTCGCGAGAATGAGCAGGATGCGGCTGAGGTAGTACGTCACTCCGTAGTTGAAGGTCGCGACCCGCCATCTCCTCATCTCTCGTTCCATCTCCCTGGCGAGCGGCTCGGGCAGGCGCTCGTCCCACGACCGCTGCTCACCCTCGACCACGCTTCCGGCGATGTCCTCGGTCATGCTTCCCCCAGTGAACGCCCGCGCCCGGCACAGAACGTGTCCCATTCTCACCGATGGCTGCCGGGCGGTGGCCGTGTTGCCCACAGACGCCGGAGTCCCTTCCGGCTTCGGCCGGAGCCCACAGGCCGAGGCGCTTACGGCCGCCTGGACGGTGCCGGTGACCCGAGCGGAGGACAGCGCGGTCGCCGCCCTTCGCCGGCGCGCGGCACCAAGTGTTCACTTCCGCCGCGAATGGAATTCACCTCTTCGCGCCCCGGCCGACACCGCCGGGCTCGGGAGGATAGTTAGCCTGTTCTAATCTCCGACCTTCGAATGTGAGAGGCCCGCGTGCCGAAACTGTCCGTCGTCGTCCCCATGCACAATGTGGGGCCTTTCGCCGAGAGCACTCTGAGAAGTCTCGCCCACAACGCGGACCCCGACTTCGAGTTCCTGCTCGTCGACGACTGCTCCACGGATTCCACTCCCTGGGCGATCGACCGCTGGGCGGAAAAACTTCCCCGGGCCAGGGTGATCCGGCACGAGAAGAACATGGGCATCGCCCAGGCGCGCAACAGCGGTATCGACGCGGCGGAGGGCGAGTTCGTCACGTTCCTCGACGGCGACGACTGGTACGGACCGGGCCATCTCGCCGAGCTGGTGCGCGCGGCGGAGGAGCTGGGATGCGACTTCGCCCGCACCGATCACGTCCAGGCCACCGGGACCGCGCGGGTGATCCGGCGGCCCCCGGCCCGGATGCGCAATACGGTGATGGATCCGCGCGACGGAATAGCGCCGGCCCACATGGAGACGATGGTGGATTACCCCTTCGTCTGGGCGGGAATCTACCGCCGGCACCTTTTCGACGACGGCGGAATGCGCTTCGCGACCGACCTGCGCACGGCCGAGGACCGGCTGTGGATCTGGCGCCTGCATCTGAAGGCCAGGACGTACGCGTCCCTCGGTCTGCACGGGGTGTTCTACCGCCGGGGAGTGGCGACCTCGCTCACCCAGATCAAGGACTCCCGTCAGCTGGATTTCATCCCCGCGTACGACACGCTGCTGCGGGAGCTGCGGGAGGACCCGGAGGCCGGGCGTTTCCTCCCCAAAGCCGTGCGGACCTACTGCGCGATGATCGCCTTCCACATCGGCAAGGCGAACGAGTACGAGGCCTCGGCGGCCCAGCGGCTGCGGAGCGAGGCCAGGGCCGCGCTCCACCGCATGCCCGAGCAGGTGCTCGCCGAGACCCTCAGGACCATCGACACGAAACGGAGCAGGTTGCTCAGCCGCCTGCGTGACGGGCGGAAGGCTGCCTGATCCATGCCCCTCGACATATCCCCCCGCGCGCCCCGCGAGACGTCCTCCGGCCTGCCGCGCAGGACCCAGATCTTCCAGGTCTCGACCCTGTACGGAGCGGCCACCCTCGCCGCGGCGCTCGACGCGGGCCTGTTCGGACCGCGCGGCGAGGCCCGGCGCATCCTGCTGGTCTCCAACAACGCCGCCGTGCCCGAGGCCGCGCTGCGCCTCGACGAGATGCACGGATACGCGCGCCTGGCCGCCCGGTTCGACTCGGTGGTCGGCTGGAACGAGGCGATCAGCCCGTACCACCCCAGCGCCTGGGGTCCGCGGGGGAACGACACGGTGCTGTGGCAGAAGGCGTTCCGTCTCGCCTGGGACATCGGCGAACGGGACCCGGTCGAGCTCGCCGTCGAGTCGATCCAGGTCAACCCGGCCCGCGCGCTGGCGGGGATCTTCTCCGAGAGCGCCGTCCACGTGTACGCCGACGGCCTGATGAGCTACGGCCCGACCCGGGAGAAGCTGCCGCTGACCATCGCGTGCCGCATCCGGCGGCTGCTCCATCTCGACCTGGTCCCCGGCCTGACGCCGATGCTCCTGTCCGAGTACGGCGTCGGTCCCGAGGTCGTCCCGGACGAGGCGTTCCGCGGGGTGCTCGACGAGATCTCCCGGGACGCGGCGGACGACCCGCGGCTGGCGCCCGTCCTGGCGGAGGCGCCGACGGCCGTGCTCCTGGGCCAGTACCTGGCGGCGATCAACATTCTGAGCCCGGAGGAGGAAGAGGACCTCCACGTCCGCATGCTCACCGGGGCCGCGCGCGCCGGGCACCGGTCCGTGGTCTTCAAGCCCCACCCGACGGCCCCCGCCGGCTACACGGCGGCGCTGAGCAAGGCGGCGGCGGACGCGGGCGTCCGGCTCACCGTGCTGGACGCGCCCCTGCTGGCCGAGACGCTGTACCACCACTGCGGTCCCGAACTCGTCGTCGGCTGTTTCTCCACGGCGATGGTGACCGCCTCCGCCTACTACGGCATCCCCGTCGCCCGGGTGGGGACCGCGCTGGTGATGGAGCGCCTCAAGCCGTACCCGAACAGCAACCGCGTGCCGCTGGCCGTCGTCGACCACCTGGTGCCCGACCTGGAGCGCGGGCAGAGCCCGGCCCTCGTCGGCGCGGCCCCCGAGTCGTTGTCGCCGCTGGTCCGGGCGATCGGTTTCTGCATGCAGCCGGCGACGTACGCGGAGCTGCGCGAGCCGACGGCGGCCTGGCTGCGGGACCACCTGGCCGCCAGTCCCGGCTACTACTTCCCCGAGCTGCGGCTGGCCGAGCTCGGCCTGCCCGGCAGCCGCCCGCAGGTGCGCGCGAAGCTCCAGGTGCGGCGTGCCAGGCGGGTGGTGCGCAGGGCGGTACGGCGCGGCGCCGGAAAGTGACCCGGGCGGCCCCGCCCTCTCCGCCCGCCCTCTCCACCGGCTCCTTCGCCCGGCTCCTCCGTCCGTTCCCTCAGGCGGTCCCTTCGCCCGGCCCTTCCGGGCCGGGCGTCCGGTGTTCCGCGCCCGGTTCGGCCCCGTCGGCAGGAAACGGCTCGCCCCTACCGGACGGCTCGCCCCTGTCGGCAGTGACCGGCCCGGCCCCGCCGGCGGGGGCCCGCTCAGCCCAGCCAGCGGGCCAGCCGCAGCCGCGTCCACAGCAGGGCGGCGGCGAACGACAGCACGACCGTGGCCGCCGTCAGCCCGGCGAGGGCGCCCAGCGCGGCCGGCCGGCCCGCCCCCGCCGACACCACGTGCGGGGCGAGGGCCTCCAGGAACATCAGGTGGACGAGGTAGGCGCCGAAGGAGACCCCGGCGAGCCTGCCCAGCAGCGGGCGCAGCCGCTCGGGCACCCTGATCCGGTTGAGGGCCATCAGCAAGGTCCCCGCCAGCAGCGCCACCACGGCCGACGCGTACGGGCCCGGGAAGTGCACCCGGTGCTCGTACGCGGCCACCGCCGCCCACGCGCACAGCCCGCCGGCCAGCCACAGCAGGCGCCGCCCGCGGCCGGCGAGGGCGGAGCGGGGCAGCGACAGCAGGACGGCCCCGGCGACCGCGTACACGACCTGGTAGAGGCCGAACTGCCAGGAGAAGGGGGGCATGCGGACGTCCAGGAGCCGCGCGAGGTCGCCCAGGAGGGTCGGGGCGAGAGCCAGGCCGAGGAGGACGGCGCCCACGCCCCAGGGCCGTTTGCCGGCCCTGACCAGGACCGCCGCCGACAGCAGCAGGATCACCGGGACGTAGGCGTACAGGTACCACAGGTGGAAGGCGGGCCGCACGGAGCCGAACAGCGCGTCCAGAGCGAGCTGCCGCACGGGATCGGAGGCGGTTCCGCGGGCCCGGGCCCACACCAGGTAGGCGGCCGTCCACACGCCCATCGGCACGACGATGCGCACCAGCCGCTTGCGGACCTGCCCGCCGTCCCGGGGCGGTGCCCCGCAGAGCACGACCCAGCCGGCGATCGCGAAGAACAGCGGGACGGCGCACCGGCTCAGCGCGTCCCCGGCGAGCGCGGTCCAGTACACGGGCCGCCCGCCCGCGGGATCGCGGTCCACGGCCGTCATGAGCAGGCCCGCGGCGTGGCAGACGATGACGCCGACCGAGGCCAGGACCCGGATGAGGTCGATGTCGTACCGGTGTTCGCCCCGGGGGCGCGGGGCGGGTGTCCCCGCGGTGTCGGGGGCGGGGGTGCGCGCGGGGTCGGTGGTGGTGATCGGCTCGGCGGCGATGGGGGGTCACTCCCGGGTTGGGACGCGGGGCCCGCCGGTGTCCGGCCGGGCCCGGGAATCGAATGCCTGTGCCGCACGCGTCCGCAGCCGCGGCGCCGCGCGACGCACATCGGTGCAGGCTAGGGGAGGCCGTGGGAAGCGGGGACCGACTCCGGGTGAACATCGGCCACGTGTGCGTGACCTTCTGGTGAACGCCGTCCGGTGACTGTTCGGTGCGCGCCGCGTCGGCGTGTCCGGCGCGGCGGGCGCCGCGCGCTGTGCCGGGCGGTGCGCCGGACCGCCGGTGCCGTTCCCTGCCTCCGCCGCCGCTCGCGACGCTAGCCTGACTGCACCGAAACTCCGGTGAAGGGGGGAGCGAGTTGAGGTGGGTGGACAGCCGGGGGACGGCACCGGCGGGCTCGGCGGGGGACGCGGACGAGCAGCGCCGGCTGTCCGCCCTGGACCTCGTGGGCCTCGCCGCCGGCGGTGTGATCGGTTCCGGATGGCTGCTGGCCGCCGGTCACGCCCACTGGGCCTCCGGCGAGGACGCCCTGTGGGCCTGGGTGGTCGGCGGGGCGCTGATGCTGCTGATCGCCGCCGTGATGGTCGAGCTGGGGATCGCCGTCCCCAAGACGGGCGGGCTGATCTTCCTCCCGCTGCAGGCCGCCGGGCCGCTCGTGGCCACGGTGGTGGCGGCCGGGCTGTGGATCGGGTACGCCGTGAACCCGGCGAGCGAGGCGGCGGCCATGGTCCGCGGGCTGGCGCACTGGTTCCCCTCGCTGCTGCAGAACGGGGAGGCGCTGAAGGACGTCGGCGGGCTCACCACGCAGCGGGTGGAGCAGGCCAACGACCTCTCCTTCACGGGCGGTCTGTGGGCCGTCGCGTTCATGGTGCTGCTCTCGGCGCTCAACCTGCTGCCACCGCGCCGGCTGATCAGGCTGAACCTCTTCATCACCGTGGTGAAGGTCCTGATCCCCGTGCTGATCGTCGTCTTCCTGGGGTTCGCCGTGTTCGACGCCGCCGAGGGCTGCCGGCCGGAGCAGGCGTGGTATCTCAGTGAACGCTCGGGCGATGCCGGTCAGTTACGGGAGCAGGCCGGCGGTCTGTCACCGCTGTACGTGGTGCTGGGCGGCGCCGTCATCTACGCGTACATCGGCTTCCAGGCACCGCTGGACTTCGCCGGCAACGTCAAGCGGCGCGGCATGGGGGAGGCGGCGCGTCTGCGATGGGCGGTGTACGGCACCCTCGTCGGCGCGTTCGCGCTGTACACGGCATTGCAGTACGTGTTCGGCAGGCACTGCGCGGGGCTCACCGGGAACATGCTGGAATCCCCGTACTCCCAGTTCGCCGTGGCCGCGTCGATGACCTGGCTGGCCTGGTTGGTCCGCCTGAACGCGGTGCTGTCCCCGATGGGCGCCGGCCTCGTCTTCACCCACGCCCTGACCCGTGAGGTCGCCGCGCTGAGCCGCGCCCACCTCACCCACCGGGGACTGCAGACGGCACGCCGGGCCTCGTTCCGGTTCCGGGGCGCCGAGATCGACGCGTACTGGATGATCCTGCTGGTCAACCTGGCCATCGGCCTGGCGATGCTCGCCGTGGTGCAGGGCAACTGGGAGAAGCTGGTCGCGCTCAACAGCGTGCCGACGCTGGTGGTGTACGCCATGCCGGGTGTCGTCCTGGCGGCACTGGAACTGCGGAGGTTCCGGCGGAGGCGCCGGGTGACGCACCGGGTCCTCTCCTACGCCGCCTTCGTCGCGATCGCCGTCGTGATCCACGAGGCGGGGTGGGCCGACGTGTGGCGGGGCATGGCCGCCGTGGGGATCGGCTCGGCCCTGCTGCTCGGGCTGCCGTGGCTGGCCAGACGCGACCTGCCGCTCGCCGGGCGCCTGTTGCGCCGCTACGACGCACGGGACCACGTCTCCCGCTTCGCCGTGCGCAAGGACCCCGCGCTGCGGCCGGTGCTGCTGTTCCTCGTGTATCTGGCGGTGCTGGTGGGGAGCACACTGCTGCGGGACGTCCTGGGCGACGAAGCGGCCCTGGTGACGCGGCTGATCGCCGCCCTGTCGGCGGCCGTGGTGTTCCCGCTGATGGTCCGGGCCGCCCGCCGTTACATGGAAGCCGTACCGCCCACCCTGCCCGCTCCCCGCCGCGAGCCCCGGGAGACGCCCGTCACCGCAGGGACTTGATGACCCACTCCGCCGCCTCGGGCCACCCGGCCGCCCGCAGCTCGGCCACCGCGTCGTCGCGGTGGCCCACGTCCGACCAGCGGCCCACGGTGGCCCGCAGGAGCAGCTCCGCGTCGGGCAGCGGCAGCGCCAGCACCCCCTCCACGACCTGGACGACGTCGGACGGGGTCACCAACTGCTCGTTCTCCAGGAACCGTTCGAGCAGGGTCCAGGCCACCTTGTGCAGCCCGGCGCGGTAGAGGCGTCCCGCGACATCGGCGACCAGCGCGGCGTCGGCCGTCACCCCGGGGGACGGCTCCGAGAGTTCACGGCAGGCCGTGTGCACGGCGACCGGCTGCCTGGCCTCGTGCAGGGCGCGCAGGCAGTCCACGAACCGGTCCCGGTCCGCGTCCGGGGCCATGACGGCCGTGGCCAGCCGGCGCCCCGCCTCCTGCGCGGCCCGGCTCCGCTCACGGCTGCGTTCCACGCGGCCCAGCAGGGTCACCAGGTCGGCGCCGGAGCGCCCCTCGACGTGCACGGCGGCGACGTGGCGCAGCAGCCGGGAGCACTCGGGGTCGGCGTCCTCCAGGTGCAGCCACTCGTCGAGCTGCTGCAGCTCGTACAGGGAACGGGGGGCGGAGCCGGGGAGTGCTCCGGGGGCGGAGGGGCCGGCCACGATGTCGGTCAGCAGCTGCCGGGTGGTGCGGGTCAGGGCCGGTTCCTTGTGCCAGTACGACACCAGCGCCGCCAGCTCCTGGATGCGCTCGCGCCCGGCCGCGTAGCGCCGCACCAGGGCGCACTTGGCGGCGGACTCCTCCTCCTTCGCCAGCAGCGCGCAGAGCCGCACCACGTGCCGGGGGTGCGCGGTGTGGCCGATGTACTCGGCGAGGGCGTCGTGGCCGTCGCCGCGGCGGGCGATCAGTTTCGCCACCCACCGGCGGGTCACCCCCACCTGGGTCGCGTCCGAGGCCTTCAGCCGCTCCCCGACCCACTGCTCCAGGACCTGCCCGGCCGGGCTGAGGTGCTGGAACGCGCCCGCCAGGTCGGCGATCTCCTCGCCCTCCTCGCCGTGTCCGGCGGGGCCCGGCGTGCTGTCGGCGATCGCCTGCAGGGTCAGTTCGAGCAGCCGGTCGGCCTGGCCGTGGCAGCCCTCGTCGCGGAGCGCGGTGTACAGCAGCGCCTTGTCGAGGTTGGTGCGGCCGGAGCCGGGGCTCGCGAACACCTTCACGGTGCGCTCCGCGAGCGCGGGCCGGCGCTCGTCGAGCACCCGTACGAACACCGCCACGTCGAACACCGTGCGCTGGCAGGCCACGTCGTGCAGGATGCTCGCGGTGACCGGATCGCGCTCGCTGCCGGACTCTTCCTCCTGCTGCCGCACGGCCAGCTCGGCCGCCTCCCCGACCGGCCGGGACAGGGCCGCCGTCGCCATCAGCATGACCGCGTCCCGCGGGTCGAAGTCGCGCGCGGCGGCGACCAGTTCCTCGACCGGGCGGCGCAGGGCGAACGCGTACAGGGCGCGCATCGCCCTCGCCTCGCCGCCTTTCTCCCTCCGCATGATGCGCAGGATCGCCTCGAACTGCCGGACCGGGATCCGCGCCACCCAGGCGTACGCCTCGTTCAGCGACTCGGCCACGGCCGGCTGGAACAGGTGGTCGGTGCGGCGGGCGCGCCCGGTGCGCTCGGGGGCGGTCATCCGCCGCCCAGCAGTGCGGGCTCGATCTCACCCCAGTACCGGACGAAGTCGGCCGGGTTGGTCAGCAGTTCGCCGGCCCGCTGGTCGACCCGGCGGGCCAGGTCGCGGTGCTGCTCGTCCCCGGTCCTCAGCCGCACCACCACACGGCCCGCGAGGTCGGGCCGCCGCATCAGGGCGGGCAGGCTGCGCTCGCCGTTGAGGAGCAGCTCGCGGACCCAGTCCTCCACCGTGTCCAGGGCGCGCGCCCGGGGCCGGCGGCCCTTGGCGTGGTTGGTGAAGAGCGGAGCCGCCTCCGAGGCGTCGTTCAGCAGCATCCGGGGCGGGTGGTGGACGCCGCACGCCTGCATGCCCTCGTCGACGCCGGCGCGGAGCGCGCCGAGCGTGAGGTCGCCGGCGTGATCGGGCATGCCCTGTTCCAGCACGTTCAGCAGATGGCCGCTGAACGGCGTGCAGGTGTCGAGGGGAGGCTGGAGGTTCTGGCAGGCGTCGGCCGACGCATTGTGGACGCTGCCGCTGACCGCGGTGAGCACGCAGGTGCCCTCGGAGCGGGTGCCGAGGGCGCCCGGCAGGGCGGAGTCGGCACCGAGGTGGGGCAGCATGTTGGAGTAACAGCAGTCGGTGATCAGCACTTTGAGGCCGGCCTTGCTCTTCCTGATCGCCCGGTACACGTACCAGGCGGACAGCCAGGTCCAGGGCTCG
Source organism: Streptomyces sp. NPDC006134 (assembly GCF_040628835.1). Lineage (NCBI taxonomy): Bacteria > Bacillati > Actinomycetota > Actinomycetes > Kitasatosporales > Streptomycetaceae > Streptomyces > Streptomyces sp. NPDC006134. Next base: position 9,761 of record NZ_JBEXTV010000085.1, read on the forward strand.
TTGCTCCGGGAGGAGCCGACCGCGAAGTGGACCTGGCCGCCCGGCACGTCCTGCCAGTACGCGCCGTGCCCGACGTACACCACGAGCAGGGTGTCCTCCGGCCCCTCGCCGGCCGCCGCCGCCTCCTGGAGCGCGCGCATCACGCCGTCCGAGGTCCGTGTCTCGTCCGGTTCCAGCACCCGGGACCGGGCCGCGGCGCCCCACCGCGGGTCCCGGGCCAGTGCGGCCCCGTACGCGCGGGCGCTCGCCTCGATCGTCGGATACCCCTCGATGCCGGAGTCGTGGTCGTACGTCCCGACCCCGATCACCAACGCCCGGGACGCCATGCCGGTCAGCTCCCCTCGGGGGCGGCGGGGCCGTCGGAGCCCTGCGCGGACTGCGGGTCCTGCGGGGGCCGAGGGAGCTGCGAGGGCGGGACGACGACGATGGTGACGGACGGCGGATCGAGCCTGCGGCCCCGCCAGGTCTCGATCGCCCGTTGCGCGGCGGCCTGCACCACGGCCCCGACGGCGCCGCCGAGCACGGCCTCCAGCAGTACGACGGCGAGGCCCCCGTCGAGGGTGCCGCCCCGCCCGGCCGTCTCCAGCCGCCAGGACAGTCCCGTCTCCCGCCCGAGCTCCTCCAGGAGTTCTTCCGGCTCGTCCAGCCCGACCGGCCCCTCGATCTTCACGGAGATCGTCGCCGTCATCTCTCCCGTGCCTCCCCCGCTGCGGTACGACGTACTCGCCCCCACTCTGCCAGGCCGGGCACCGGCTGCGCGAGGGCGAACGGATGCCCGTTACAGGGTCAGTACACCCCTGCGCGCCACCCCTGCGCACCACCCTGGCGGTGACAGCGCGACCGTCCGCCCGGCCGCCCGCCGGGCCGTTCGGGCACCTGTCCGGCCGTTCGGGTCAGACCGGGCATTTTGCCCGTGCATGGTTCCGGGCCCCTCCCGGCACATATATAAATGTAGTATGCATCTATCCCTGCCTCCGGACGGTCCCACCGACGAGCAGCGCATCGAAAGCGCCGCCCGGGGCCTCCTCAGGGGCATCGGGCGGCTCGCGCAGACGCTCTTCCGCGCCGGCGACTTCGGGCTCACCCGCAGCCAGGCGGCCGTACTCGACGCGCTGGAGGACGGCCCTCGGCGGGTGACCGCCCTCGCCGCGTACACGGGCATGGCCCAGCCGCGCGTGACCGTGGTCCTGCAGAGCCTCGAAGAACGCGGCCTCGCCTCGCGCGAGCGCCGCGCGTCCGACCGGCGCGTCGTGGAGGCGTCCCTGACGCCGGCCGGCCGGGACCTGCTCGAACAGGGGCGCCGGCGGATGGCCGCGGCGCTCCTGCGGGGCCTGGACGCCGGCGTCGACGACTCCGAGCGCGCCGTGGCCGCCGCCCGGGACGCCCTCGCCACCTTGCTGAACGCGATGGACGTGAACGGCGTGAATCACGTGAACAGCATGAATGACATGAATGACACGAATGACATGAATACGGAGACCACTTGATCAGCCCAGGCACCGCGCCGCCGGACACGGCACCGGAGCACGCGCCCCCCGCACCCCCCGCCGGCACCCCCGCCCTCCCGTCCGGCGCCGCGCGCATCGTCGCGCCGCGCCGGGTGGGCGGTCCCCCGCGATGGTGGGACCGGGTGCTCGCGGCGGACCCCGGCCTCGGGCAGCTCCAGGCGGGGTGGCGCACCTTCGTCGCCATGGTGACCGCTCTCGCGGCCGGCTACGGGATGGCACGGGCCCTCGGCGTCCCCGCCATGACCGGCATGATGGTCGGCGGGATGATGGGCCTGATGAGCGCCTTCGCCGTCGCCGAGAACACCTGGCAGCGGCTGACCCGGGCCCTCCTGTGGATGCCGTTCCCCTACGCCGCCGCCCTGTGGCTGGCCGCCGGGCTGCACGACGACCGCGGCCTGGAGATGAGCCTGATGGTCGTCGCCCTGGCGCTGATCTTCTTCCTGGCCCGGTTCGGGCAGCTGTTCCTGCTCACGGGCATGATGCTCTTCAACGGCCTGATGGTCGGCATGATGGCGAACATCCCGGCGTCCCTGTCGGGCAAGGCGTTCGCCGTCGCCCTGGTGTCCGCCGCCGCGGTGCTCGCGACCCGGCTGCTGCTGTGCTACCCGATGCCGCGCGAGGACCTGCTGCGCACCCAGCGCGCCTTCGTCGTGGAGGCCCGCCGGGTGGCGGACGCGGCCGTCGACGCGCTGGACCCCGACGCCGACCAGGAGCGGGCCGTACGCCGCATGGCGCGCTCGCTGCGCCGCCTGAACGTCACCACCGTCACCATCGACGGCCGGCTCGCCCAGCCGGAGGTCGCCGCCGACCCCGGCGCGGCCGAACTGCTGCACCGCCACCTCTTCGACGCGGAACTGGCCCTGCGCGGCATCGGCCGGGCCGTCCAGGACCTGGCCGCCCTCGACGTCCCGGCGCACCTGCGCGAGGCGCTGGCCGTCGGCCTCGTCATCGCGCGGGACACGCCCCTCGGCGACGCCCGGAGCCTGCGCCCCGCGGCCGAACGCATCCGCCGGCAGGCCGACCGCGTGCCCGGCCACCCCGACGCCGGGGACGGGCAGGCGCAGACCGCCGAACTGGCCCACCGCGTGGCCGACCTCCTCGACTCCCTGGCCGAATCGCTCTCCCACTGGCTCTCGCTGGGCCGGCGCTCCCCCGCGTCCCGGGCGAAGGTCCCCTTCCAGCCGACCGTGGCCCTGGAGCGCAACCTCCCCCCGGGGTCGGCCGCCGCGACGCAGCGCGTGCTCGCGGCGCGGACGGAGGCGAGCTGGCGGCGGATCGTCCCCTTCGTGCGCGCACCGCTGCACGCCGGGATCGCCGCCGCCGTCGTCTGCCCGATCACCGACGCCATCGACCCGCACCGCTTCTACTGGGGCCTGGTCGGCGTGATGATCACCCTCTTCGGCACGAACACGACGCACGAGCGGCTGCGCAAGTTCGGCCACCGCATGGCGGGCACCGTGATCGGCGCGGTCGCCGGCGTCGCGCTGCTCCACCTGGTGGGCCACGGCCACGTCTACGGGACGCTCGCGGTCATCGTGGCGGGGCTCACCTTCGGCTCCTGGGGGATGCAGCGCGCGTACGCCCTCTGGGTCGTCGGGCTCGTCGTCGCGCTGGTGCAGCTGTACGGGCTGACGACGCCCTACGACGGCATGGACCGTCTGCTCGGCGAGCGGCTGCTCGACAACGGCCTGGGCATCCTCGCCGCGACCGCGTGCGCCGCGCTGGTCTTCCCCCTCTCCAGCCGCAGGATCGCGCGGGAGGCGGAGCGCGGCTACGTGTCCGCCGTCGACGACCTCGTCTCCCAGCTCGCCCTGCGCTGGGCGGACCCCGACGCCCCGGTCCGGCTGCGCGGAGCCGCCCGCGCGGTGGACTCCGCCCTGTTCCAGGTCGTGAGCCTGGCGCGGCCGCTGGTCCGGATGCCGCTCGGGGTGCGGGGCCGTGACGCGGACCACCGCACCGCGCTGCTCGCCACGGCCACCGGTCACGTCCGCGCCCTCGCGGCGGCGGCCGACGTCGACATCGACCTGGCACCCCGGCAGGCCGAACGGTTCGCGCTCGTCACCGCGACGCTGTCCCGTTCGCTGCGGGACCTGGAGCGCTCGCTGGCCGCCGGTGAGCCCGAGGGGAGCTGGCAGCGGGTGAGCCCGCTGGCCGGGGAGCTGAAGGCGGAGCTGGAGGCGGCACCGCCCGGACCGCGGGTGTCGCGTGCCCGCACGGCGCTGCAGGAGCTGGCCGCGCTCGACGAGACGCTGGCCGGGTACGCGGAGAGGTGCGGGCTCACCGTGCGCAGCACCGCGCCGCAGGACGAGGCGGGTTCGCCGATGGAACGCCGCACGCGTGCGCTCGTGGCGCAGTGGGCCGTGCACCCGGCGGCACGGGACACCGCCGCTTCCGAGGAGACCGCCGGCACCGCGACCGCCGCCGCCCCGGCCCGTACGGAACCGGCTCCGGCACCGGCACCGGAAATGGCGGCGGTATCGGCCGGAGCGGCCGTTCCGGCCACGCCGCGCGGCGGGGTCACCGTCGCCGGCGCGGTCCGGTGTGCCCTGCATCCCGCGGGCTGCGCCGGACGGGTCACCGTGATCGACGCACGGGGCAAGCGGGTCGCGGCAGGCCCCGTCCGGTCGGGCCGGTACCGCGTCGACGGGCTCCGGCCGGGCGGCCACACGCTCATCGTGTCGGCGGCGTCCCACGCCCCGCACGCGGAGTTCCTGTACGTGCCGCACACGCGGGACACCCGCCCCGTCGGGCACGACGTACGGCTGTAGCGGGGGCGATCCGGTGGGGTGGCCCCCGGTGGCGCGGGCCCACCACGCGGGCCGGGGCGTCCCCTTCACCGGCGCACCGGCACGCAGGGCGGGATCACAAGGCCGACACCACCGCACGCGTCCACGCCCCGGTCCGAGCGGCCCATGCCGCCTGCCGCCCCACCGCGGCAGACTCCGGAGAACCAGCGAACAGCGCGTTTCCCTGAGTCCGGCGGCCGTGCGGGTCGCCTCACTTCGACACGCCGGACCGGACGGGGAACCGGGCTGGGAGGCGTACGGCGGCAGATCCGCCGCACGCGTGGATCCGCGTCCGCCCCTGGGCGGCGCACGGGGCCGGGCCGCGGCACCGGCACCGGGAGCGGGAGCGGGAGCGGGAGCGGGAGCGGGAGCGGGAGCGGGAGCGGGAGCGGGAGCGGGAGCGGGAGCGGGAGCGGGAGCGGGAGCGGGAGCGGGAG
>NZ_JBEXTV010000085.1:14590-23363 GCF_040628835.1 Streptomyces sp. NPDC006134
GGAACCCCGGCCGCTGCACGGCCGGGGTTCCCCGGGGTGATGAGCGCCGGTCAGCAGGTGGTGCCGCCCGCGCCGTACATCGTTCGGCCACGTGTCTGCGGACCGCACCGCACCACCATCACCGCGTATCAGGAAGGTCAGCGCCGCAGGGTGAGGACACCCGGCCGCCATGGCAGTCGGTTGTAGTCGCCGCCCGCCGTGGGGGACTTGCCCTGGTAGAGGAACTGCAGGTTGCAGGGGTCGATGGTCATGGTCTGGTCGGGGTTGTCGCGGACCAGGTCACCGTGGCTGATGTCGTTGGTCCAGGTGGCGCCGCTGTTGGCCTTGCCCGCGAAGGGGTTGCTCTCGGTGGCGGCCTGCGGGGTCCACGTGCCGCTCAGGCCGGAGGCCGTGAAGGAGCGGAAGTAGCGGCCGTTCGCGCCCATCGCCTCGACGATCATGAGGTACTGGTTCTGGCCCTTGACCTTGTAGACCTGCGGCGCCTCGAAGAGGTTGGCCTTCGTGTCGCTCATGATCGTCGTGTACGACGAGCCGAAGTTGCCCGGGAAGTTCCCGATCGGCATGCTCGCCCGGTAGATCTTGCCGTTGTCACCGGCGAAGAACAGGTACATGTTCTGGCCGTCGGCGATCAGGGTCTGGTCGATCGGGCCGGTGTCGGAGTCGGGGAGGCTCCCGGTGAACAGCGGCTGCGGAGCGGACCAGCCGTTGGGGTTGGTGGGGTCGCTCGACGTGCGGTAGATGAAGGGCCACGCACCCCACTGGTACGCCAGCACCCAGATGTTCTTGGGCGCGAAGTAGAACAGCGTAGGTGCCACCGCCGCCTGGTTCATGCCGGTCTGGCCGGCCGACGCCATGTCGGACCAGTTCGTGAAGGGACTGAACATCATCGAGCCGTACGACGATCCCGAGTAGTTGGACGCGTAGACCAGGTGCTTGCCGTTGTGCGTCACGGTGGTGAAGTCCTTCACCGAGGTCCATCCGTTCGCCGGCTGCGCCAGCACGCCCGTCGACGTCCACCGGTACGTCGGCGGAAGAGAACACGTGCCGCCCGTCCCCGTCCCGGGCAGGCCGCTCCACTTCTGGTGGCTGCCGCCGTTGCACGTTCCGAGCTGCACGGCCGTGCCGTTGGCCGTACCGGCGCCCGCGGTCTCCAGACACAGCCCGGACTGCACGCCGACGACCGTGCCGTCGGTGTTCACCCGCCACTGCTGATTGGCGCCGCCGGAACAGGTCCAGATCTGCACCCGGGTGCCGGCCGTGGTGGCGTGCCCCGGGACATCCAGGCACTTGTTGCCGTACACGGTCAGCTGGTTGGCGTCCGTCAGCGTCCACTGCTGGTTGGTCCCGCCCCAGCAGTCGTATATCTGCAGGTACGTGCCGTCGGTCTGGACGGCGCCCGGTACATCGAGACACCGGTTCGAGCCCACACCGCGCAAGGCGCCACTGGCAGCCGCCTGAGCCGGGGTGGCGACGAGCATCGCCGCCAGCGCGGCCAGGACCGCGGCCGCGGCGGCGAGCACCGCAGACGGATGCCTGCGGCTGAAGCTTCCTCTGTGCATGAAGACGTTCCCAACCTTGAGTAGGCGGTTCCGGCCGGCCTCGTCGGAGGTCGACCGGACTGTCGGTGCAGTGCGGTGTGCCGCGGCCTGTGGGCACCACGGCAGACCGCGCAGGCCGCTTGGGACTTCCCGGTTCTTCACGGCCTCCTGAAAGTCCGGTGGCGGTCACCGGCACGCGACAGCGGGAGCAGTATTGACAAGAGCATGACATTCACGTGTGGCACACTCCTTGCGGCTCACTGTTCGGGGGTGCGTCCCGGGGATGCCCTGCTGCGCGATGGAGCGACTTCGGCGCGTTCGTTATATCGAACGAATGTCGAAGGGTCGAGCAACCTGAATGATAGAGACCCGGCGAACGGCGTCAACCCCTCTCGCAGGTATCGCTCTCGACGTCGAAATGTTTCGTAGGGGCTGTGCGCGAAACAGCGCACGTCACACGTCACATGGCTCGGATTTCCTGCCACTTGACGCCGGAGCGGAGCGATCGCGTGGGCGGTGCCGACCCCGGCCGGCCGCTTCTCCAGCATCCGCGACCGGCTGGTTTTCCGAATGGCGTCAGAAATTTCGGCCTTCTCTTCGGGTGATCGGCGGACGGCTGCTCCGCCTCCTCCCGCTCCGCGCGGGCCGGGAGTGCCCGGGCGCGTGAGATGTTCACGGGTGAGTCGTGAATGTGTGCCTGTCGGGAGGTGGGGGCGGGGCTGGAAGGTGGACGGGCTTGGTCCTGAAGGCCCGTCAAACGGAGGTTCTCCATGCGCCGTCGCGTCCTGCCCCTCGTCGCCGCCGCCCTCGCCGTACCCGCCGCCCTGGTGACGACGAGCGCCGCGCACGCCGCGCCGGCCGACAAGGCCGCCGTGCTGTCCAGCTGGACGCAGAACAGCGCCAGCAGCTACAACGCCTGGGTCGCGGCCCGGAACAACCAGTCGGCCTGGAGCGCCTACGGCTTCGACTGGTCGACCGACTACTGCAGCAGCTCGCCCGACAACCCCTTCGGCTTCCCCTTCCAGACCGCCTGCGCGCGGCACGACTTCGGGTACCGCAACCACAAGGCGATGGGCACGTTCGACGCCGGCAAGGCGCGGCTGGACTCCGCGTTCTACGCCGACCTGAAGCGGGTGTGCGCCGGCTACTCCGGTGCGCAGGAGGTGTCGTGCAACTCCACGGCGTGGATCTACTACCAGGCCGTGGACAAGCTGGGCAGTGTCGCGCCCTCCGGTGTCGCCGCCGGCTGACCGTTCCGCCACAACCGTGCGGTCCCGGACGTGAGGGTTCATGTCCGGGACGTCACGGCGTAGCCGGGCCGGGCCGGGCCGGAGATCGCACACCCGGAAGGCTCACCGCGGCTGTGGCACAGCGAAACCGAGAGAGGGTGCACGACCTTGGACAGCGTCGGGGACCGGACCGTTCACCTCTGGTCGCTCAGCGAGGACGTCGTGGTGGAGGCCGGCAGGGCCGAGGGCCAGTTGGTGCTGACCGGGCCCTGGGGGCCCGAACTGATCGACGGCACCGGTGCCACGGTCCGCGAGGCCCTGCGCCGCATGGAGCTGGGACCGGTCATGCTGACCAACGTGGGACCGGGCGCGTCGGCTCCCGTGGTACTGCTGCCCGTACTGGAGCGGCTGTCGCACCTGGTGGTGCGGACGTTGAGCGTCGACGACCTGGGCGGCCCGCTGCTGTCCGCCGCCCCCGTGGCGCGGACCGCATCGTTCCGGCTGGCCCCGCTGCCGGGACACCGTCCGGTGTGGCTGCCCGCCGACGTGACGGTGCGGCGGGCGCCGCGAGGCTTCACGGTGGAATCGTCCGGCGCCTCCTACAAGGTGCTGGTGCACCGGCCCGAGGCCGCGTGGGTGCTGGGGCTGCTGGCCTGGCCGGTCAGTCCGGACGACGCCTCGGCGTCGCTCGCCCTGCCCCCGGGTGTCACGGAGGCCATCCTCGAGTACCTGGCGGCGGCCGGCATGGCGGCACCGGTGGAACCGTCCGCCGGCGCGGGCGGCTCCTACCCGGGTGCCACCGCCGTACGCGGGCGCAGGCCCCCTCTCCTGGGTGTGCCGCCGGACGCGGGTCCTGCTCCGCCCGAGGGCTGAGCGCTCGTGCGTGAGGGCGGGGCGCCGCGCGACGGCCGAGTCCGGCCCGGGTTCACAGGAGCCAGCCCGCGTCCCGGGCGATTCTTATGGCGTCGACGCGGTTGCGGGCGTTGAGCTTGGCCGCGGCGGTCGTCAGGTAGTTGCGTACCGTGCCGGGGGCCAGGTGGAGGCGGCGGGCGATCTCGCCCGCGTCCGCTCCCTCCGCCGCCAGTTGCAGCACCTCCGTCTCCCGCTCGGTCAGCGGGGTCCCGGTGGCCTCCCAGGCCGCGAGCGCCAGTTGCGGGTCGATCACCCGGTGACCGGCCGCCACCCGCCTTATCGCGTGGGCGAGTTCGCGCGGCGGGGCGTCCTTCAGCAGGTAGCCGTCGACGTGGGCGGAGAGCGCGCGGCGCAGTGTGCCGGGGCGGCCGAGGCTGGTGAGGATCAGTCTTCGGCACTCGGGCAGCCGCTCGCGCAGGAGGGCGGCCGCGGTGAGCCCGTCGGTGCCGGGCAGGTCGATGTCGATGACGGCGACGTCGGGCCGGTGCTCCAGCGCGGCGTCCAGGATGAGGTCGCCGCGCTCCAGTTCGCAGACGACCTCCAGGTCCGCCTCCAGGTTCAGCAGCGCCACCAGGGCACCGCGGACCATGTTCATGTCCTCGGCGAGCAGCAGGCGTATGGCCACCGGGCGGTCCTCTTTTCGGGTCGTGTCCCGCTGCGGGTCGTGACGCCCGCCGGGGGCGTGGCCGTGCCGTCGGCGCGGCGCGGGGCAGGGGCGGTGGAGCTGGACGGGTGGAGCGGCGTGAGGGGTGAAGGGGTGGGGGTGAAGGGGTGGGGGCGTGGAGTCCCGGGCGGTGTCAGGCCGCCGGGTCGGCGGTCCGGCCGGTGCTGCCGCTGACGCTGCCGCTGCCGGACACGGCGTCCGCCTCGGCGACCAGAAGGAACGTTCCGTCTTCACCTCGCGCGGCGATGAGCTCGCCGCCCACCGCCGCCAGCCGGGCGGCCATGTTGCCCAGGCCGCTCCCGCTGTGCGGGGAGTGGTCGTGATAGTCGGCGTCGACGCCGTCGTTCCGTACGGACAACCGCACCTTCTCCTCCGTGCGGGTCGCCAGGACCTCGCAGTAGGTGGCCTTGGAGTGGCGCAGCAGATTGGTGACGGCCTCGCGCAGCACCGCCGCCAGGACGGTGTTCACCTGCCGGCCCAGCGGTCCCGTCCGCAGATCGGTGCGCACCTCCACGTCCGCCGCGGCCAGCAGGGAGCGCGCCGAGACCAGTTCGTCGGCGAGGGACATCTCGCGCAGCCCGCTGGCGACCTCGCGCACGTCGGCGAGCGACTGGCGGGAGATGACGAGCACGTCCCGTATCTCGTCCATGGCGCGCTGCGGGTGCGTGGGGACCAGCCGGTGGATCAGCTCGCTCTTGAGCGTGATCGCGGACAGGCTGAAGCCCAGCACGTCGTGCAGGTCGCGGGCGAAGCGCAGCCGTTCGCGGGTCACGGCCATCTGCGTCAGCTGCCCGCGCGTGCGGTGCAGGATGCGGACGAGGTCGGCCAGCCGGGTCAGGCCGAAGACGACCAGGCCGGTCAGCAGCGTCGACTGGCACAGGTACAGGCTGTCGAGGAGGGAGCGTCCGTCGAGGGCGGGGGGCACGAGCATGGTGAGGCCGACGGCCCCGTACAGCGGCCAGGCCCATCTCGAGGGCAGGAGCAGCAGCAGGGAACCGGCGAAGAAGCCCGCCATCGCGCCCCACTCGGCGCGGAAGACGGCGATGGGCAGGTAGGTGAGCAGCGCCTGGACGCCGAGGGTGACCGCCTTCTGCCGGGGGGCGGCCTGCCCGGCGTCCGGCTGTGAGTGGTGCATCTGGATCGCGAAGATGACGACGAGGCTGCCGAGGGCGGCTCCGGTGACACCTGGTGAGAGGCCGGCGGCCAGGATGTTGAGCGTGGTGATGAGCAGGTAACAGGCGAGTGCGGCCAGCAGGATGGTGCGGGCCAGCCGTGGCGCCGGGAGGTCGCGTCCGTCACCTGGCGTGCCGTACTGCTCGTCCCACTCGCGCTCGTGCTCGGGAAACCCGTGCTTCTCTCCTTGCCCCGCACCCTCCCGCCAGGCATCTTTGTCCGATAACCGTCTTGCGGATCTGGGGCGTTCCCCTTGATCGCCGTGAGGTGACATCGCTTCGCAACCTCTTCTGTCGCACGTGCGTACGCCGTAAGAGATCGTAGGCGATGAACCTCACGAATCACGCCGACTTCGGCCGATTAAACGAATACCGGTATGGGGTTCAAGCGATCGTAACCAGTGGGTTCCGGGCATCTCCCGAGGGCCACGGGCACGTCGTAGAGCCGGCCCGGGGCAAAGCGTGGCCAGAAATGCCGCATCCCCGGGACGATCACCTTGACCACGGGAAGCCCCAGGTCGGAGCGGGTTTGGTCGAGGACCAGCAGCTCCATGCCGCGCTCGCACACCAAGGCCGTCACGGCCCGCACGTCGTCCAGCAGGTCACCGCGCGGAACATATCCGTAATCCTGCGGCGTCAGCGACCGGATGGCCGGATTCCGTACCAGGTATGGTTGGTTGGCGATGGTTGCCCGACGCCACCAGTTCACCGGATCGGGGTCGTTGACGCGATATCCGGAATTCTTTCCTCCGGACCGGGAAACCGCCGGCAGCAGCTGCCCCATTTCGGTGAGGGCCCGGCGGAGGGCGATGTTCGGATCGAAATGCGCGCCGAAGCCGAAGACGATGTCCTCCGTCGGCCCCGCGGTGCGGCGGGACAGCGCCGCCACGACCGGGATGCCGAAGTCCGACGTCAGGTCGAGCGCCCACACCTCGCGGCCCAGCCGCGCGTACCCCTCGCGCAGACGGGCCACGTAGGGCTCGTCCACGGCGTCGAGGTCCACGCCGGGCTGGCGGGTGCGGTTGTACCACCACAGGGCGACCGCGTCCCGCTCGACCAGTTCCAGGAAGCCCTGGACCAGGGCGTCCTCGGGGCTGGCGCCGGCCGCGTTGCCGTTGGAGTCCGCCCACAGCCCGTCGGGGGCCGTGGACTCGCTGAAGTACAGCATCGAGGCCGGCAGCAGGCGGTGGGTGCCGGCGGTCAGCGACCAGACCGGCGTCCACTCGGTGACCCGGTCCTCGTCGAACGGCTCCGGCACGTACTGGAGCCGGGAGCCGGAGGCGTTCCAGCGGTCGCGCTCGCGCAGCTGGCGTTCGTCGTAGAGCTGGCAGGCGGCCGGGTGCACGGCGGTCCGCGGGCCGATCCCGCGGTAGCTGTCCCGGACGACGGGCTCGTCGCCCTGGCGGGTGCCGCTGTAGCGTTCGACCGCCTCGCACAGGGCACTGACCCTGGCCTCCTTCTCGGTGAGGCCCTTCCCGCCGCTGAGCGCGCGCAGGCCGGCGCGGAGACCGGTGAGGGAACGGGACCCCATCGCCAGGTTGGGACCGGACAGGAACGCCTGGACGAAGTCGGGGCTGTCCGGCGCCCGGGAGATCTCCTTGATGATGCCGGTGACCGGGTCGACGAGGCCGCCGTACCGCTCCAGCATCCGGGCCGGCGTCAGCGCCCGGTGACCGCCCAGGTCCAGGTCCGCCTTGGGCCGGGAGACCGGGACGAACGGCGCCGACACCTGACGGGACATCAGTTCCGGATCGCCGCAGACCGGGCACTGGGGCCGCCGGGTGACCGGGTGGGCACGCATGCCCAGGTGCAGGGTGTCCAGGGTGTGTACCGCGGACTGTCCCGCCTCGCGCACACCGGCCAGCCACTTGGCGGTCTCCAGAACCGCCAGCTGCGTCGCCAGGGCCGTGCAGGCGTGCAGCGTGGCGGGCGGCCGGTCGACGGGCCCCGCCAGGCCCAGGTGCCGGCGCAGCGGCTCTTCGGACGTCCGGTGGCCGCTCAGCCGGACCGCCAGGCAGTTCCAGCAGGGCCCGTCGCCGGACCGGAACACCGGGCCGACCCACGGGTCGGGGCCGGCGGTCCTGATCGGCAGCCACGGGATGCCGTGGGCGCGGTGCAGGCTGTCCACGTCCCGCAGGGCGGGCGTCAGGTAGTCGTCGCACAGGACCAGGGCGAAGTCCGCCGGCTCGGTGGGACCGGCGACGGTGAGGAGCGACTGGGCGCAGGCGGCCCGCAGCGCGTCCTCCGCCGCGGGGTCGGTCCCGAGCACGACGATGCGGACCCGGGCGGCGGCCACGTCGTGCGCGGCGTGGCCGCCGTCCAGGCCGGCCAGGTCCCAGTACGCCTCCGAGGCGGGGGCCGGGCGGGTGCCGGCCCCGTGCGGCCGGGTGGCGGGCGCCGGGCCGCCGCCCGCGAGGGGGGCGGCCGCGGGCGCGGTGCGGGTGCGCAGCAGGCCGGCGTCCTCCATGACGGCCAGCGCCTCGCGCGCCGGGCCGGGGCCGCCCAGTGCGCGGGCGGCCTCCCTCACCACGGTGTCGGCGCTGCGGCTTCCGTCCAGCAGCGGTACGAGTGTCTCGGCGAGCGGGCCGAGCAGGACGGTGATGCCACGCTGCGAGACCAGGTACACGGCCTCGCCCGGCACCACCGTGGGGCGCAGGTGGGTCTTCAGGCCGATGAGCCGCGGCGGCGCCGGGTGCGGGCGGCGCGCCTCGCCCCGGCCCTCCGGGCGTCCCTCTTCGTGTCGTCCCCCGTCGTGGTACCGGGGTGCCTCTTCGCGTCCCCCGGCAGAGATCATGCGGTGTGCCGCCCGGTGACCGGGGCCGCCGCGACGCAGATGGTGAACAGCGCGACGCCGTTGTCCGGGGAGCCGTCCAGGTCCTCGATGACGAACTGGCCGGCGGCCTGGAAGTCGGCGGCGGGTTCGATGGAGCTCAGTGCGGTGACCGGCGTGAGGTCGTACATGGCGATGATTCCCCTTCGTCGAAACGCACGGACTGTGGAGCTCTTCGTCTGCGTGAAGATTCTGCGAAGCGGGTGTGCCGGCCAGACAGTGCGGGTCTCACCTGTGGGGGGTGAACTTTTCACGCGGTGGCCCGCGGAAGGGGCGAGCCGGGCGCCCTTTCCGTTCGGGGCTCTCAGAGTCCCGGGCAGAAGGGGAGTCCGATCGGCTCGCGGCGTCCGGTGCGTGCGACCGCAAGGCGCCGGAGCGCCCTCGTGGCGGAGCCACGTGGGCGTTTCGGCAACGCGGCGAGCGTGCGT